>URZR01000061.1 GCA_900552425.1 uncultured Collinsella sp.
GGGGGCGGGAATCTGGGCGTACACATTTCCTACATATCTTGTGATCCGACTAACGTTTGCCAGCCGTTAACTACCGCTCGCCGAGCATCTCTTTATATAAGGCAGTCTCATGGTTAAAGCGGATACGTTCCCCTAGCTAAAGCACAGCCAGCATCGAGCAACTCATCACGTTCTTCCACCGAGAACCCCTCGGCGTAGACGCGCACCACTGGTTCGGTCCCGCTAGGACGGACCAGCAGCCACGTGTCATCCTCGAATGACAGACGCAAGCCGTCCATATGACTAACGTTTTGCGGCACCTTGCCACAAATCGACTTGGGGTTTACGCCCGGCAGCAGGGTTCGTAACGTTTCGGCATCTTCGGCCTCAAGGCGCAAATCGCGACGCCCATAGCTCGTCTTACCAAAACTGGCCTCGAGCTGATCGACCAAAACGCCCAAGGGCGCGCCCGTCTTTGCCATAAGCTCACACAGAATCAGACAAGCAAGGATTCCATCACGCTCGGGCATATGCGCTGCGATGCCGATGCCGCCGGCCTCCTCGCCTCCCATGAGGACGCCGCCCTTCTTCATCTCTGCAGCTATATATTTGAAACCGACCGGCTTAACGGTCACGCGACAGCCAAGCGCCTCGGCAATGCGGCGCACGAGCGTCGAGCACGAGAGATTGACGACGACACGCCCCTCCAAATTGCGGAATTGAACGAGGTCGCCCAAAACAAGCGCCATGATTTGATGCGGATGAATATATCTGCCGCGTTCATCGACCGCGCCGATACGATCGGCATCGCCGTCGGTCACCAGACCCGCGCACGCCCCGTCCTCGACAACCGCACGCTCGCAAGCGTCCACCCATGGCTCAACAGGGTCGGGGCAAATGTCCTCTTGATCGGACGACTGTCCGACATGAATCTCGTGCACCTCGACGCCTAGCTCCCGCAGCAGGTCGGCAAGATATCCCTGAGCCGCGCCGCCCATGGGGTCAACTACCACACGCAGGTGAGCGGCTCGAATGGCCTCGGCATCGACAAACGATGCCACCGCCTGCATATAGTCAGGAATAATATCCGCGGTGCGATAACGTTCCTCGATCCCCATCGGCTCGGGGGCCATGGTCTCTTCGAGCTCTTCGATGACATCCTGATTGGCCGTCGAGCCATCTCCCATGCGTAGTTTAAGGCACAGATACCCCTGCGGATGATGGGACCCCGTCACCATGAGCGCACCGCAAGCCTCGCCGTCATACGCCGCCGCCCACGTGAGGGCGGGGGTCGGGACAGGCCGAGATGCGAGCACTGCGTCCAATCCGTGAGCCGCAAGCACGCCTGCCGCAAGCTCAGCGAACTCGCGCGCCTGCGGTCGGGTGTCGAACCCTATATATACTGTTTTGCCGGGATTGATCTTTTGCCACAACTCGCCGACGGCATCGGCGATACGGGCAACGTTATCGGCAGTGAAGTCCTCATCGACGCGAGCGCGCCAACCGTCAGTTCCAAAATGAATTATCGCGCACACGCGCAGACACCTCACAGTGTTTGGATCATGGTACGCATGAGGTATACCCTCAGCGCTCGCCCAGCAACCTGCCAAAACCGGCATTCACCATTTGGGCAAATGCTACCGACGATGTGCAAGCAATAAAAAAACCGCCCCGTATGGAGCGGTTTCGACCTTTATATATCGAGCGCCTCGGCCATCGCCGCCGTGGTGATCGCCGTGGTTCCACAGCAACTGCCCACCATTGCGGCACCGGCATGCCTCCATTCGATGCAAGCGCGCGCGAAGGCTTCGGGGTTCTCGCGCCACACAGGGCCATCCTGAGTTTGAACCGGATCGCCCACGTTGGGGCGTACCGTGACGGGCGTAGTCGCCGATGCAACCATCCTGGGCACCGCCACATTCGCGGCCGCAAGTGAACAGCAGTTAACGCCAACTGAGTTTGCGCCGTGCTTTTCGGCGTACAAAACAGCAGCCTCGATGTTGAGGCCATCGCCTAGCAGGTCGCCTTTATCGTCAACGACAAAACTTACCAAAACAGGCATGCCGTCGGCGGCATCCTGGGCGCCGGCAAGCATGGGCTGCAAATTACGGATAGATGTCACCGTCTCGATAAGCAGACCGTCAACACCAACATTGAGCAGGGCGTATGCCTGCTCTCGCGAAATGCCTCGTATTTCTCGATACTCGGTAGAGTCTTCGGCAAACCACTCAATGCCGATCGGGCCCATCGAGCCCAGCAACAGCTGAGGGTGCGCCTGGCGCGCATCGTCGACGGCACCGCGATTGACCTCGGCCACGGACGGCGTAATCTGATCTTGCTTGAGGGCATAGCTTGATGCCTGAAAGGTATTGGTAATGAGCACCTGCGCACCGGCGGCGACATACAGGCGATGGATACGAGAAACGGTCTGCGGCTCGGCAAGGTTCCAAAACGCCGGTGGGATATCGGCGGCGTCGTATTCACTCATCAGCACGCTGCCCATGGGGCCCTGCGTCAACAGGGTCTCGCTCGACATGCGGCGCATAAGTTCCTCGCCACCGGGGCGGTTGTAATAACTCGTATCCATATATATCCCGCTATTCCTCGACGCTGATTCCCTGCTTTTCGAGATAGGCGAGCCAGCGGCTCATCGTGTCCTCGGAAAGCGCATGCTCCATCATGCACGCCTCGGAATCGGCCCGCTCAAAATCGACGCCGAGCTCCTGGACCAAAAACGTGCGGACAAGGCGATGACGGTACCAGATAGCCGTACCAACCTCGCGGCCGCGATCGGTCAGGACTACCTTGCCGTAGTGCGATTGCTCGACAAGTTCGGATGCCTTGAGCGCCGAAACCGCTTTATTGACCGATGCCTTGGAGACGCCAAGGCGCTGCGCGATGTCGACCGATCGCACGCCATTGGTCTCCCCTTCTTCGCTTTCGATGCGAACCATGCACTCCAAGTAGTCTTCGTTCGCCACCGTCAGATGTAGTTCGCGCGAGCTATTTGTCGTATCCATGACCTTCCGTCCCTTCTGCGTTCAAAGGCTGATTCTACCCCATCCAAGTGTCGCGGTATGCCGTGGCATACCGTGCTAGAGTTCTTGTTGCACACGACGACCAAGATTGGAGCGGTCTTTATGGAAAACAAAACCACGAACCCCGACGTCCTCGAACGCTTTTTGCGCTACGTCCAAATCAACACGCAATCCGAGGACGCAAACTGCGACCAGGTGCCTTCGAGCACCGTTCAGTTTGACCTTGCCAACATCCTGGCCGAGGAGCTGCGCGAGCTCGGCGCGGTCGATGCCCATGTGACCGAGCATGCATACGTGTGCGCGCATATTCCTGCGAGCGCGGGCGCGGAGAACAAGCCCGCCCTGGGTCTGATCGCACACCTCGACACCACCGAGGTTGCGCCGGGCGCCGGCGTGAAGCCGCACATCGTACACTACGAAGGCGGCGACCTGGTCTGCGGCACGGTTGACGGTAAGCCCGTTGCCATGAGTACCGCCAAGCTTCCCGCCCTGAATGACCTCGCGGGTGAGGACCTGGTCTGCAGCGATGGCACCACGCTGCTGGGCGCGGACGACAAGGCAGGCGTCGCCGAGATCATGTCACTTGTCGCGCGTATCGCTCAGGACCCTTCTCTGCCCCATCCCGCACTCGGCATTTGCTTCTGCCCTGACGAGGAGATCGGCCACGGAGCCGAGCTGCTGGATATCGATACCTTTGGCTGCAAGTACGCCTACACGGTCGACGGCGGCCCCATCGGCGAGCTGGAGTGGGAGTGCTTTAACGCCGCCGAGGCGACTGTCTGCTTTGAGGGCCAGTCCATCCACCCGGGCGACGCTAAGGGCCGTATGGTCAACGCAGGCAATCTGTTCTGCGACTTCAACGCGTTGCTCCCCTACGTGCAGCGTCCGGAGTATACGGAAGGCTACGAGGGCTTTTATCACCTTGAGGGTGTATCTGCGACCGTCGATCACGCCACAGCGCGCTATATCGTCCGCGACCATGACGCCGCCAAGTTCCAGCAGAAACTCGACCTTATTGATGCCGCCGCCTCGATGCTCAACCAGCGTCTGGGTGAGGAGCGCGTGACAGTCGAGATTAAGCAGCAGTATCGAAATATGGCCGAGATCGTTTGTGACTTTCCCGAGCTTATTGATGTTGCCAAGGAAGCCTACCTTGCCTGCGGCGTTGAGCCCCAAGTGCTGCCGATTCGCGGCGGCACCGACGGCGCGCAGCTGTCGTTCCGCGGTCTGCCCTGCCCCAACCTTTCCACCGGCGGCTATTGCTATCACGGCGTCAACGAATTCGTCCCGGTCAGTTCGCTCGTCAAGATGACCGACGTGCTCCAGGAGCTCGTCGCCCGCTTTGCATAAGCCTGGCTGCACAAGTCCAAAAGACGAATCGCCCCGTCCTCAACCAAGAACGGGGCGATTTTTTGCTGCAATGAGAACAGGTTGACGCACGCCAGCCTCTTAACGCAAGGAGTGTCCCAAACTGCCGGCACAAAAGGAACGTCCCCAAGTGCCGCAAAATGACGACATCCACTCTCGCTTTGTGGGTAGTCATTGGGGACGTTCTTGTTTGACTAGTCGTTTAAGAACGTCCCCAATGACTACCCAACGACTAGTCCGGACCAAGGCAACGCCGATGTTTTGGCAACGACAGCGAAAACCCGCCAGAGCGAGCAAGGTGCCTTGAAACGAGGCGGCATTGATCTTTTGATCATGCCGCCGAAGTTGAAAGGCAGATTGCCGCTCTGGCGGGTTTGCAGCGTCAACTGGTTACGCGGGCTGGTAAGCCCGCGTAACCCTAATAATTGGCTTCGTAGCCGTTGCCGTCGCCGGTCGGCTCTTCGTAGTAGTCCGAATCGCTCGAATCGCTTGAGTCATCGGAATCGTCAGAGCTGACCGATGAGGTTGCGGTACCGTTTGCGTAGTCGTCAGACGTGTTGTTGTTCAGGTCGCCGATCGTAGAGCTGGAACCGTCGGAAAGACCCATGGTGTTGGGACCCTTGGGATCCTTGCCGGCATCGACGCGCTCCATCATTTCCTTGAGTTCGTCCTCGTAGACAAAGACGTAGCTCACACCGTCGATCATGGTGCTGTCGTCGGCGTACGAGGGCAGGTTGGCCGAGTAGATACCGTCGACATCCATACCGCGCATGGCATTGACCGTAGCCACGATATCCTGAACGCTCATATCGGTTACGAGCATATCGGACAGCGAATTAACCAGGCCAAAGATCTTCGTGGCATCGAAGTTATTGAGAATCTGGTTGGCAAGGGCGCCAAGCACCTGACGCTGGTGGCGCATGCGCGTGTAATCGCCGTCGGCATAGGTGTAGCGGCAGCGGGCATAGGTAAGGGCGGTGGCACCGTCCATATGCTGCTGGCCAGCGGTAATCTTAATATCCAGGTGCTCGGGGTCGTCAACATCATCGGTTGCGTTAATGTCGATACCGCCAACCGAATCAATCAGCGCCTGCATACCGTCGAAGCTGACCTCGGCATAGTGGGAAATCTGAACACCGCACAGCTCGTTGACCGCCTCGACCATGGCCTCGGCGCCGCCAACGGTATGGCAGGCGTTGATCTTCATGGTCTCGCCCTTGTACTCGACCTTGGTGTCGCGCGGAACGGAAATGAGCGTCGCCTGCTTTTGCGTGGGGTCGATGCGTGCCAGGATAATCGAGTCGGCACGATACGTATCCTCGCCCGGACGGCCGTCGGTACCAAGAAGCAGCACGTAGAACGGATCCTTTGCCTCATCGGTGTCAACCAGAACCCGACGCAGATTGTCGGTAATGACATTAGAATCGCCGAGCTTGCCCATAATGGTGGCAAACCACAGGCCGGCAGCGGTAGTGGCACTCAACAGCACGCCAAGCACGACAATGAGCGCGACGTGACGAATCGTGTGGCTACGACGACGTTGGCGAGCGCGCTCGGAATAGCGAGCCACGTTATCGCGACTGTAGATCTTGGCCTGCGCACCAGTTGAGGGTCTTCGGGTGGTGGTATCTGCGAGGGGCTTTTTATTAAACATAGGCAACCTGTATTAGTAGATGACGGGATCGGGGACGGTAGCATGCTCGACATGCGCGCCGAGCGCCTGCAGCTTTTCGACAAACTGCTCGTAGCCGCGCTTGATGTGATGGATAGCCGAAACCTCGGTCGTCCCGTCGGCGATCAAGCCCGCTACGACGAGGGCCGCTCCGCCGCGCAGATCGGGCGAGGTAACCTGTGCACCCGAGAAGCCCTTGACGCCATGAATCATGGCATGATGGCTCTCGATACGAATGTCGGCACCCATGCGCACCAGCTCAGAGGCAAACATAAAGCGATTCTCGAAGATGTTCTCGGTAATAACGGAACTGCCGTCGGCAAGGGCGGAGAGCACCATAATCTGCGCCTGCATGTCGGTCGGGAAACCGGGGAACGGAAGCGTCTGGATGTCGACCGGCTTGATACGCTCGGCACGGTTCACATGGACGCCATCCTCGACGCGCTCGCAGTCGATACCCATGAGCTCCATCTTCTTGAGCACCATGCCCAAATGAATGGGGCAAAAGCCCGTGACATCGACACCGCGATCGTCGGCCATCAACGCACCGGCAACGATAAAGGTACCGGCCTCGATGCGGTCGCCCACCACGCGATGGGTAACGGGATGGAGCTCTTCCACGCCTTCGATAGTCACGACGGGCGTACCGGCGCCAACAATCTTGGCGCCCATCTCGTTGAGCATGTTAGCGAGATCGACGATCTCGGGCTCGCGGGCGGCATTGTCGATAACCGTGGTGCCCTGTGCGCGCACAGAGGCCATGATGAGGTTCTCGGTCGCACCGACGCTGGCGAACTCGAGCGTGACGGTGGTACCGCGCAGACCTTGGGGCGCATTAGCGTTGATGTAACCGTGGGCGGTATCGAACTCAACGCCCAGGGCCTCAAGACCAAGAATATGCATATCGATCTTGCGAGCACCCAGGTTGCAGCCGCCCGGCATGGCAATTTTGGCGCGATGGAAGCGGCCCAGCAGGGGTCCCATGACGGCGGTGGAAGCGCGCATCTTGGCAACGAGCTCGTAGGGGGCCTCCCATGAATCGACCTGAGAGGTATCAATCTCGAGCGTGTGCTCGTCGAGAACATCGATCGTAGCGCCCATGCCCTTGAGCACCTTGCCCATCACGTGGACATCGGAAATATCGGGCACGTTCTGCAGCGTCGTCTTGCCCGGCGCCAGAAGCGTTGCCGCCATGAGTTTGAGCGCGGAATTCTTGGCGCCCGAGACGGGCACGGAGCCTCCGATGGCGTGGCCACCCTCAACGCGGATAATATCCAAGGTCTACCCTTTCAAAAAGCATGCCCGGGGTGGCTGGGCCATCCCGGGCATGATGTGTTCGCAAATGGTCGAACGCTAAATCGTTTGACTATTGGGCAAGCTTGAGCTTACACCATGCGATTTCATTATAGAGGTAGGCGCGGCGTGCATCATCCTCCGACAAATTACCCAGCTTCTCTTCAAAACCTTGAATATCAGCTTTAAGCTTGTCGGCATCGACGGTCGCCAAATCGCAAGCGCGCTCGGCGAGAACGGTCACGACATCGTCCGCAACCTGGGCATAGCCGCCGGCCACGGCAAACGTGTGGTCGACAGTGCCCATGGCCTTATCGGAAACGCGAACGTAACCGCGGTCGATCGTGCAGATCTCGCTGGAGTGAGCAGGCAGGACGCCAAACTCGCCATCCGTGGACGGAATCGACACAAACGCAGCGTCGCCCTCATAGGCGCAGCTCACGGGGCACACGATGCGGATACGCATAACCTACTTCTCCCCCATCTTGCGGGCGCGCTCGCGCACGTCCTCAATCGTGGAAGCATAGCGGAAAGCCTGCTCGGGCAGGTCATCGGCCTTGCCGTCGACAATCTCGGCAAAAGAGCGGACGGTATCCTCGACGCGGACGTAGACACCGGGGTTGCCGGTGAACTTCTCGGCGACGTGGAAGGACTGCGAGAGGAACTGCTGAATCTTACGGGCACGGTTGACCGTAAGGCGCTGCTCCTCGGACAGCTCGTCCATACCCAGAATGGCGATGATGTCCTGAAGGTCGGAGTACTCCTGCAGGAGCTCCTGGACCTTGACGGCGACACGGTAGTGCTCCTCGCCGACGATCGAGGGATCGAGAGCGTCGGAGGAAGACGCAAGCGGGTCGATAGCCGGGAACAGGCCGAGCGACGAAATGCTACGCGAAAGAACCGTGGTGGCATCGAGGTGAGTAAACGTCGTGGCAGGCGCCGGGTCGGTCAGGTCGTCGGCGGGGACGTAGACAGCCTGGACGGAGGTAATGGAGCCCGTCTTGGTCGAGGTAATGCGCTCCTGGAGGTCGCCCATCTCGGTTGCCAGCGTGGGCTGGTAACCAACGGCGGACGGCATACGGCCCAGCAGTGCGGAAACCTCGGAACCCGCCTGGGAGAAGCGGAAGATGTTGTCGATGAACAGCAGAACGTCCTGGCCGCGATCGCGGAAGTACTCAGCGGTGGTAAGGCCGGCCAGACCGATGCGCAGACGCGCTCCGGGCGGCTCGTTCATCTGTCCGTAGACCAAGCAGGTCTTGTTGATGACGCCGGACTCGCTCATCTCGAGGAACAAGTCGGTACCCTCGCGGGTGCGCTCGCCTACGCCGGTGAAGACGGACGTGCCGCCGTGCTCCTGCGCCAGATTGTTGATGAGCTCCTGAATCAGAACGGTCTTGCCAACACCAGCGCCGCCGAACAGACCGGTCTTGCCACCACGAATGTAGGGTTCGAGAAGGTCTACGGCCTTGATGCCGGTCTCGAAAATCTCGGTCTTGGTGGTCAGCTGGTCGAAGCTGGGCGCGGGATGGTGGATAGGATAGTAATCCTCGACCTCGGGCATCTCCTTGCCGTCCACAGGCTGACCCATAACGTTCCAGATGCGACCGAGGGTCTGCTTGCCAACGGGCATCTTCATGGGAGCGCCCGTATCGACCACCTCGAGGCCGCGCTGAAGACCATCGGTGGATGTCATAGCGACCGTGCGGACAACGTCGCCGGGCAGCTGACTTTCAACCTCGAGAATGGTCTTGACGTGGCCCACCGGGGTATCAG
The DNA here is from genome assembly GCA_900552425.1 of uncultured Collinsella sp. Taxonomy (GTDB): domain Bacteria; phylum Actinomycetota; class Coriobacteriia; order Coriobacteriales; family Coriobacteriaceae; genus Collinsella. The sequence goes on from URZR01000061.1 coordinate 9,124, forward strand.
CGTCAACGGTAAGGGCGTTGTAGATGTTGGGCACGCCATTTTTGAATTTGACGTCGACAACGGCGCCGATGATGCGGACGATGTGGCCGGCACCGGCAGTCGCCGTCGAATCGACAGAAATGGTATCTGCCATTAGTAATCCTCCAATGCTGCGGCTCCACCGATGATCTCGTTGAGCTCGGTGGTGATGGATGCCTGGCGCACGCGATTGTAGGTGCGCTTGAGTTCGCTAATGATAGCGCTGGCATTCTCGGTTGCGGAGTGCATCGCTTTACGGCGAGCGCCCTGCTCGGCAGCAGCAGAATCGATAAGAGCCTGCTGAATAACGGTGAGCACGTACGTAGGGATGAGCTTGCCCAGGACGTGCTCAGCCGAAGGAGCGTAGGTAAAGGGCGACGAGATGCGCTGAGGCGCCTCGTTCTCGTTGTTGCGGGGTCCGCGAGCCGTC
>URZR01000062.1 GCA_900552425.1 uncultured Collinsella sp.
TCGCCGCGCCTACCCGCACGCACGCAACGGTGCAGCTCGATACCTCGGCGGCGGCGTTTGTTGCCGAGAAGGCGCGCGAGGCGGCTGCCGAGGCCGCGCGTGAGGCCGAGAAGCCGGCTCGCCGCCGTCGCGGCAAGTTGCTGGGCGAGCCTAAGCCGGAGGCCAAGCTTCCGGGTGGCGTGGTGCAGCCCTCGCTGCCGTTTGGCGATCCGGAGCCTGCGCCCGAGTCCGAGCCAGAGACGCCGGCTGCCGAGCAGCCCACCCCTGCCGCCGAGCCCGCCGCGGCCTCCGAGCCCACGCCGGAGCCCAACGACCACCTGGCGGCCATGATGCGCCGCAGCGCCCGCCGCGAGGAGGCCTACGTGCCCACCTCTCAGCTCCGCCGCTTCACCCTGCCCGATTCGGCGCCCATCATGCGCCGTGTCATGGGCTTTCTGTCCGACCAGGCCCGCACGCTCATTCATGCCGGCGTGTCGCGCGACCGCATCTGCATCGATCCCGGTCCGGGCTTTGGCAAGACGGCCAACGAGGATATCGTCATCCAGCGCGAGACCGCAAAGATGGCGTCGCTGGGCTATCCGCTCATGTGTGCCGTGTCGCGCAAGCGTTTTGTGGGCGCCGTCTCGGGCGTGACCGAGGCCGCCGCGCGCGATGCCGCCACGTTTGGCGTGTGCCTGGGCGCCATCCAGGCCGGTGCCAACATCGTGCGCGTGCACGACGTTACCGGCTTTGCGCAGTTCCTGAACGGTTACTGGGCTGTCGCCAAGCCGCAGCCGCGTCGCGCGTTTGTGGCCGTGGGCTCCAACCTGGGGCATCGCTGCGACAACATCCGCGCCGCGCGCGACATGATCGCCGAGATCCCGCTTACCTGCGTGTCCAACTGCTCGCGCATCTACGAGAGCGAGCCGGCCTACGAGACGCGCCAGGACGCGTTTGCCAACGCCGTTATCGAGATCAAAACCGAGCTGGCGCCGCTGGTGCTGCTCGATGAGCTGCAGAAGATCGAGCTCGAGCTGGGTCGCGACCGTTCCAAGAAGGCTAAGGTCAACGGCCCGCGCACCATCGACCTGGACCTGCTATGGATGGATGGTGAGACGCACGGCGGCAAGAAGCTGCGCCTGCCGCATCCGCTGATCGGTGAGCGCGACTTTGTGCTGGTGCCGCTCGAGGACCTGATGCACGACCCGGCGCGGTTCTTCCGCTACAACGGTGTCGAGGTCAAGGAGCCCGAGGACCGCGTGGGCCATATCGTGGGCGAATTGGGGCGTATGTAGATGATTGAGATGAATGCTGTAGCCGCCGGCACCGAGCTCGATGCCGCGCGCGACGCGGGCCGCGAGGGCGTGGCCGCGGGCTGGTGCGCTTGGAGTGCGGGCGAGGCGTCGTTAACGTTTTCGCTGGTCGTGCGACCGGACGTGAATATGCATGCCTTCCACGGCCTGCCGTTTGTGGCCGCGATGGGTATGATGGACGCGCTGGTGGGCACGGCCTCGACGCCGGGGCTGGGCCTTGCCGGCAAGGTGGGCATTGAGTGGCCGAGCAACATCGTGTGCGGCGCGCCCGCGTTTGAGACGTCGTTCGCGCGTGTCGCCGTGAACGGTGGCGCCGGCGCCGCGGGCATGTTCGGTGCCGTGACGGTGGATATTGAGCGCACGGCGCTGAGCGAGCTTGGCGTTGATGTGGCTGACGAAGCGCTGGTCGAGGCGCTGTCCGCCGCCGTGCTGACCCGCGTGGACGCCTGGGCGGTTGTTGCTAACACGCCGCAGGGCGCTGCCGGTCCGCTGGCTCCCGTGCTGGGCGAGTACTTCGACATGGTGCCGCTGCTGGGCCGCCAAGTTGCGGCGGTGTCGCCCAACGGCCTGCCGCTCGCGGTCGGTGTGTTCGCAGGTCTGGACATCTGGGGCCGTGCGACCATCAAGACCGATGCCGGCGAGCAAGAGTTTCCGCCCGAGGCCGTACGAATTCGCGGGCTGTAACGAGAGGCGCCAGCGCTCAAAGATAACGATGACAACAAGACCCTCCTCGGCTTGTGCCGGGGAGGGTTTCGCCTATCTGGGGAATGGGTTGCCAGCGCCCTATTCCTCAAAACTGAAAAATTTTCGATTTTGAGGAATAGCGATAAAAGACCGCAGGGAGGCGCCAATGAAACTCATCAATAGAACGTCATATATGGACACGTTGACGAGCCTTATTGGCGTGCCGGACATCAAGGTCATAACGGGCATTCGCCGTAGTGGTAAGTCAAAATTGCTCGAGGCCCTCCGCGATTACGTGGAGGCACATCTGTCCAATTCGAATGTCATCCATATCAACTACAACCTGGATGAGTTCGAGAACCTACTCGAGTATCACGCGTTGCTCGCCTATGTAAAAGAGCGCCGGGTGCCCGGCACGCAAAACTATCTGCTTATCGATGAGGTTCAGATGTGTAGCGGCTTTGAGCGCGCAATCAACAGCCTTCACGCATCCGAGCAGTATGACATCTTTATTACGGGGTCAAACGCATTTTTGTTATCGAGCGACCTATCGACGCTCTTTACGGGGCGCACGTTCGAAATCGAGGTGTTCCCGTTCTCGTTTGAGGAGTATCGCTCTTACGACGGTAAGGGCGAGGTCGACCATGATTTTGATGAATACGCACATGCCGGCGGCATGTCCGGTTCGTATCCTTACCGAACGCAGGAGCAACGCTATCAATATCTCTCCAACGTTTTTAAAACGTTGATCGTGAGGGATATCGTGCAGCGGCATAACGTCAGAAACGAATCGGCGCTGCTGCATATTGCTGACTACATGATGGACAAGGTCTCCAACATTACGTCGGCTCGCAATATAACGGATAGCCTGAATGCAGATGAGCTGAAGATCACGAACAAGACGGTGGGCACATATATGGGGTATCTGTGCGACGCATTTGCCTTCTATAAGGTTCGACGGTATGACATTCGCGGCAAGAGATACCTCAAGAGCGGCGAGAAGTACTATCTGGCGGACCATGCGTTTAAATATGCGCTGCTTGGTACGCGCGATATGGATTGGGGACGCGTATACGAGAACATGGTGGCAATCGAGCTGCTGCGGCGCGGATACGAAGTGTACGTCGGCGTGCTCTATAAAAAGGAAATTGACTTTGTAGCTATCAGGCGAAGCGAGAAGCTCTATATCCAGGTGAGCGATGACATTAGCTCGGACAAGACGTTTGAGCGGGAAATCTCGCCGCTCTTGAGCATTGCCGACGCGTATCCCAAGATGATTCTCGCCCGCACGCATCACGAGACTACGGATCGCGATGGGGTGCAGATAGTGGACCTGGCGAGGTGGCTTTGCGGCGAGGCGTAGCGTGCTCCGAGCCTATTCCTCAAAATTGAAAAATTTTCGATTTTGAGGAATAGGGCTGCCGCGTTGCCTGGTCCGCTGCTCGCGCTTGTGTCGCGCTCGGCTAAGGCCCCTGTCCTACGCCAGCTCCTGCATGCGGCGGTAGATTTCGCAGATGCCCTTGATGGTGAGCTGCCCGTCGACCACGTCGAAGGCATCGGTCGAATCGGCGACGATGCCGGCGAGACCGCCCGTGGCGATAACGGTGGCATCCTCGCGGCCCAGCTCGCGCTTCATGCGCGCGACCAGGCCCTCGGCCATGGCGGCAGCGCCCACCACGGCGCCGACCTTGATGCACTCCTCGGTGTCGCGGCCGATGGCGTGCTCGGGCGCCTCGAGCGGCACGCTGGCGAGCTTGGCGGCTCGGGCGGCAAGCGCGTCCATGGAGATGCGGATGCCCGGCGCGATCGCTCCGCCAATGTAATAGCCGTCCTCGTCGATGACGTCGATATTGGTCGCGGTGCCAAAGTCCACCACGATCGCCGGCGCGCCGTAGAAAGTCTCGGCCGCAACGGCGTTGGCGACGCGGTCGGCACCTACGGCCTGGGGACGCGCCGCGCGCAGCTTGGTCACCGCGGCCGTCTGCGGCCCGATAACGATGGCGTCTGCCGCGATGCGGTCGGCCACGGCGTGCCACTCGCGCGAGAGCTGTGGCACCACGCCGGCAAGGGCGATCGCGTCGACCGCGCCGAGCGAGAGGTCGTACATCTTAAAGAAGCCCATCAGGCGCACATGGATCTCGTCGGCGGTATAGGAGCGGTCGGTGGGCATGCGCCACGACTGCACCAGCTCGTCTCCGTCAAACAGACCCATGGCCGTCTGCGTGTTTCCCATATCGATAGCGAGCAGCATGTCTACTCCCGGTGTTGGCATAAAAGGACGCGCACCATTGTATACGCGCCGTCGGCGGCGCTCGGCTGCGATTCGTTCACGGCGATATGGGCTGAGGGGTTTTAAATATGAAGGAATTATGCTCTACGAGATTTTCCTTGCCGTTTACCGAACTCCCACGTAATATTCTTTCTTGCGCACATGAGGCGCCCAGACATTGCGGGGTGGAGCAGTCTGGTAGCTCGCCGGGCTCATAACCCGGAGGTCGTAGGTTCAAATCCTGCCCCCGCGACCAAGACTTTTAGCAGCTCAGAGGCATTGTTTCTCTGGGCTGTTTTCTTTTGGCTAAATAGTGCGGCGAAGAAATAGCGAAGAAAATAAGACGGAATCACGCACAAAGAAGCCTACTGGAGTGCAATAAAGCCAAACGCTGGTTAAAAAGACCGAACTAGCACGTAGAATCTTCCTCAGTGGAAAAGGCTATCAAGCGAGGGTCCGTATGCCAGGAAAGAAAGCCGATGCAGAAGCTTTTGCAAGCAGGTGGGCGAACAAGGGAAATGAGAACCAGGATACCCAGCGGTTCTGGATCGACTTCTATCAGAACGTTCTGGGCGTGGAGGATGCGGTCTCGAGACTTGAGTTCGAGAAGCCCGTTTCCACCGATGCAAGCACGCATGAGGGGTACATCGACGTCTTCATCCCGTCGGCAAAAACCCTCGTCGAGCAGAAGTCGCTTGGGATCGACCTCGCCAAGGAGGAGACGCGCCAGGGCCGCAAGGTGACGCCCGCGAAGCAGGGCAACGCCTACGCCCAGGGCATGCCCCTCTCCCAACAGCCGCGCTACATCATCGCTTGCAATTTTGCCGAGTTTTGGGTCTTCGACCGCGAACGGGATTCGCTATGTCGTGAGCCGCTTTTCAAGTTGCCGCTCGCGGAGCTCCCCAAGAACCTCGCAGCCATTCAGTTCCTCAAGGGCGGGGCTGAGGCCCCGGCCACGATCTCCCGCGCCGTCTCCGTAGAGGCCGGCAAGATCATGTCGAAACTCCATGACCAGGTCGCCGAGGCGTTCGATGACCCCGACACGCCCGAGAACCACCATGCGCTCTCCGTACTCATGACACGCCTCATGTTCCTCATGTTCTGCGAGGACTCGGGACTCGTGACCCCCAACGCCTTCCGCGACTACGTCGCCCACTTCTCGGCAGGCGATCTCAGGCGCGGCTTCAAGGACCTTTTCGTTTGGCTCGACACCAAGGACGAGGAACGCGACAAGTACGCCGAGCCCTGGCTGAAGAAACTGCCCTACATGAACGGCGGCCTCTTCCGCGAGAAGACGGAGATTCCGCCCCTGTCCGAGAACTTCCGCCATACGCTCATCGTCGAGGGGTGCCAGGAGTTCGATTGGTCGGGCGTGAGCCCCACGGTCTTCGGCTCCATCTTCGAGGGCGCGCTGTCCCACGACCACCGCCGCGCAAACGGCCAGCACTTCACGAGCCCCGAAAACATCCACAAGGTCATAGATCCGCTCTTCCTTGACGGCCTCAAGGCTGAGTTCGAGGAGGCCCGTGCCAAGCCCGTCGCGGGCGGCGCGAGGACCCGTGCGCTCAAGGACCTGCATGAAAAGATCGGTAGCGTCTCTATCCTCGACCCGGCTGCCGGGTCAGGCAACTTCCTGACGGAGAGTTACCTGTGCCTAAGGCAGCTGGAGAACCGCATCCTCTTCGAGCTCCAGGGTGAGCAGACGTCATTCAGCTTTGAGGATTCCGGCGATCGCGACGTGCTGGTCAACCTAAAGAACTTCCATGGTATTGAGCTGGAGGACTTCGCTTGCTGCGTTGCCCGCACGGCGCTCTGGATTGCCGAGAAGCAGGCGGACGCTGACACCGCAAAAGTGACGCAGCGCGTCTACCAGGAACTCCCGCTCACGGACTATGAGGGCATCGTCAACGCCAACGCACTGCGCATCGACTGGAACGAAGTTGTTCCGGCTGATGAGGTCAGCTATGTCTTAGGCAATCCGCCGTTCATCGGACATCAGTGGAGGAACGAGGGTCAACAGTCCGATATGGAGCTCATTTTCAAAGGGGTGCGCGGAGCGGGAAAACTTGATTATGTTTGCTGCTGGTTTGAAAAGGCGGCGGCGTTCATCAAAGGCGAAAGAGCTCGATGCGCTTTTGTGGCAACCAACTCGGTCTGCCAAGGCGAATCGGTCGGTATTCTTTGGAGGCGCCTCGCCGAAGAGGGGATCGAGATCGACTTTGCCTGGAGGAGTTTCATCTGGGATAGCCAGTCGAATGACGAGGCTCACGTCCATGTGGTCGCTGTCGGTTTTGGAAACGGCAGTAATCTTCCTAAAAAGATATATGTGGGGGAGGACGTTGTTGAGACGGATCATATCAACGGGTATCTTTCAGCCGCTCCGGACGTGTTTATAGCAAATCGAGGAAAACCGGTAAATCAAGGTGCCCCTGAGATGACAAAAGGCAGCCAACCAACAGATGGGGGCAACCTCATCTTGACGGACGACGAAAGGAAGTCGCTCATCGAAGTCCATCCGAATCTCGAAGAAGTAATCAGGCCTTTTGTCGGCGGGCGCGAATTCCTTAACGGCGGAAGCAGGTGGTGCCTATGGTTCAATGGCGCCGATATGTCTAGGTACGTCTATCCCGAAATACGGGCAAGACTCGAAGCGGTTTCAGCTGCCCGTGGAAAAAGCCCGACAAAATCAGTGAGGGAGGCGGCGGCTACGCCAATGCTGTTTACGCAGATTAGGCAACCAGTCAATTCATACATTGCGCTCCCCGTTGTTTCCAGCGGCAGGAGAAGGTACCTGCCAGTTGGCTATGAAAGCCCGGCAACAATCGCCAGCGATCAGTTAAGGTTTATTCCATCTGACAGTTTGTATATATTTGGACTTTTGTCATCGAGGGTGCATGTCTACTGGATAAGGGCGGTTGCCGGAAGGTTGAAAAGCGATTATCGCTACTCGCCTTCCGTTTACAACAGCTTTGTGTTTCCCGATGCCGACGAGAATATGAAGGATGCGATCGAGCGTGCGGCCCAAGGGATTTTGGCCGCCCGCGCTTTGAGCCCGGATTCCTCTCTGGCAAAAATGTACGATCCCGACAACGAGGTGTTTTATTCTCGCCTTATGACTGCGCATGCAAACCTGGATATGGCAGTTGAGTCTGCTTACGGAATTGATTATGGCGACGATGAAGATAAGGTCGTTGCCCATCTGTTCAATCTTTATGCCGAAAAGGTCGGTGAGTAGCGTGAAGGGGAGTGCCGTAAAGCCAAAAGAGGGGGCGGAGCTATCCGAGTCCGATTCTGTGAAAGAAGGTATTGGGGACCTAAAGGTCGAGGCTGATCGGCAGGAGGAAGAAGCCCAGAGATACGCCGTCGCCTTCCTCCGGAAGGTGATGAGGCTGAAGGGCGTGGCGATCGAGCGCGACCACTTTCTCCGTTCTGAGTTCCGGAAAAGAGGCGTCTCGGACGAGCGAGTGGAGCTCGCGATTTCAACGAGCCCGGCTGCCGCCGGGGTGGATTCCGGCCTTGTCGACTCCATCGCCATGGACGTTATTGATTTCGAGGCGAAGAAATCGACCGTCCTTTCGTTCTCCGCGGGATTACCCGGTGGGTTAGCGATGCTCGGGACGATCCCGGCGGACGTGACGCAGTACTATGTCCACGCCTTTCGAATCATGCAGAAACTGGCGTATCTCTACGGCTGGCAGTCCTTCATCGACGATTGCGACGAGATGGACGATGAGACCTTGGCGGCCTTCGCCCTTCTCCTGGCCGTGATGGCCGGCGTGAGCGGTGCCAACTCCGCCTTGACGGCGTTTTCCAAAACGGTTCAGGCCAATGTGGCCAAGAAGGTCGCCAACAAGGCGCTTATGCAGACGAGCTACTACCCGATCATCAAAAAGGTCCTTGCCGGGATCGGCGTCAAGGTCACCAAAAGCAGTTTCGGCGACGCGGTGAGCAAGGTCGTTCCGGTCGTCGGCGGCTTCGTCTCAGGCGGCCTCACGTTCGTCAGCCTCAAAGGCGGGTCCAGGAGACTTGCAGGGGAGCTCAGGTCATCGCCACAGGCGACAGGCCCCTTGACCGCAGTGGCGGTTGAGCCTTTTACTTATTTTGCTGAAATGAAGGGGATGACGAGCGATGACGATGCCCAAATGGCATGAGACCATGCGGCCCGCCCTTGAGGCGCTGGCGAAAAGCGACGGGTGCCTGACCGGCTCCGATCTGCAAGAAGCGGTGGCGACCACATTCGACATGACGGGCGATGAGCGTGCCGAGCGCCTCAAGAGCGGACAGCTGAGGTTCTACAACCGCGTGTACTGGGGAATCACCGACCTGGAGAAGGCAAAACTCCTCGAATACGGGGAGAAGAAGGGGACCTATCGAATCACCGGAGCCGGCAGGTCGTACCTCGCCGATTTCCCCGGCCCCATCACGGCAAAGGCGCTCTACGACCGGTGCCCAGCTTTCAAGGCCTGGAAGGACGGCTACCGTGCCGCCAGCAAGGCCAAGGCATCGGCCGAGACGCCCGTGACACCCGCCGAGGAGGACCAGGAGTCGCCCCAGGAGATCATGGAGTCCGCCTACGGCGAGATCCGAAGCGCGCTCGCCGACGACCTCATCTCCGCCATCATGGCTAAGGACCCGTACTTCTTCGAGCACCTGGTGGGCAAGCTGCTCGTGGCGATGGGATACGGCGAGAGCCTGGAATCCCATGCGGACGTCACCAGAAAGAGCGGCGACGAAGGGATCGACGGCGTGGTGCGCGAAGACCGCCTCGGGTTCGGCACCATCTGCTATCAGGCAAAGAGATGGGATCCTTCGAGAACGGTCGGTCGCCCCGAGGTGCAGGCGTTCGTCGGGGCCCTCTCCGGCAAGGGCGTATCCAAGGGTCTGTTCATCACCACGGCCAGGTTCTCCAAAGAGGCCCGCAGGTACGCCGACGGTCTTCTGGGCCAGACGGTCGTGCTCGTCGACGGTCCTGCTCTCGCCGGCCTCATGATCGACTACGGAGTCGGCGTGAGCACGAGGCAGGTGTACCAGATCAAGGCCGTGGACACGGATTTCTTCGAGGAGTAGCACACGGTTCTCAGCGTGCCCTGAAGCCGCCCGCGGAACACCTCGTTGCGCCCGGCAGGACCTTGAGACCGCCGCCCTCGTACCCATGTCAACAGGCCCCGATCCCCGCATCGTCCGGGGATACGGTC
>URZR01000063.1 GCA_900552425.1 uncultured Collinsella sp.
ACAGGTCAGCTACGATTACGACACCGGTCGTATCACCACCTTCCTCTGTTCCGTGCAGCATAGCCCGGATGTGGAGGTCAGCGACTTCCGGCACATCATCGAATCCATGATGGTATTGGCCGCCTGCGAATACGGTCTGGACGGTGACTTTACGAAGCTCGTCAATCCGACCGGTCGTTTCGTGCTGGGCGGCAGCTACGCCGACTGTGGTGTGACTGGCCGAAAGCTGGCGTGCGATACCTACGGCGGTATCGGTCGCATGGGTGGTGGCGCTCTGAGCGGTAAAGATCCCACCAAGGTGGACCGTTCCGCCGCGTATGCCGCGCGCTGGGTCGGTAAGAACGTGGTCGCCGCCGGTCTGGCCGACCGCTGTGAAGTCGAGCTCGCCTACGCCATCGGCGTTTCCAAGCCCCTCTCAATCATGGTCGACACCTTCGGTACCGCGCATGTTGCCGAGGACAAGATCGTCGAGGCCGTCGAGAAGACCTTCGACCTGCGCCCGGGCGCAATCATCCGCGACCTAGACCTACGTCGCCCCATCTACGAAAAGACGGCAGCCTACGGTCACTTCGGCCGCGAAGACGCCGACTTCACCTGGGAGAATACCGACCGAGTCGATGAACTCAAAGCAGCCTGCGGCCTGTAGGCTTACGAGAAAAGCCACAGCCAAATAGAAACACGCCAAAAAGAGGTACCGGAACAACCGGTACCTCTTTTTTATTAACCGGTGGCGAAGATGAGTCGACATGGGACGCAGAATAGGTTCCCAGCTGATGAATTTTGCAGCAAGCGTGCCCCTACCATGTATCCTAAGTTCCGAGGGCTTTGGTATTTGGTCGATCGCGAGTTCCGCACGAGCCGGAGGCCACTTAATGTGGCCTCCGTGCGAGCCAGGACTGTAGAGCAGGCGACCAAATACCAAAGCCCTCGGAACGACGGGATAGAACAGGAGCGCATATGGCAGGCAAGCCGCAAACACTAGCTACGACCTCGGCATTCGAGATCTTGGGCCCCGTCATGGTCGGCCCCAGCTCATCGCACACCGCCGGCGCCCTGCGCTGCGCCCAAGTTGCCGCCAGCCTGCTGGAAGGCCGCATCACTAAGGTCACATTTGGCCTGTGGAACTCCTTTGCCCACACCTACCGCGGCCACGGCACCGATCGTGCGCTCGTCGCGGGCATCCTGGGCCTCGACACCGATGACGAGAACATCAAGCAGGCCTTCGACCTCGCGCACGAGCAGGGCCTCGAATATCACTTTGACATCAAGGGCGACGACGCCTCCATCCACCCCAACACCGTCGACATCGACATGTTCGACGACACGGGCGCCACGGCCCAGGTCCGCGGTGAGAGCCTGGGCGGCGGCAAGATGCGCATCAGCCGCATTAACGGCGTCGGCGTCGACATCTCGGGCATGTACTCCACACTCTTCGTGGCGCACTACGACGTCCCCGGCGTGCTCGCCGCGCTCACGAACCTGCTCGCCTACGCACACGTGAACATCGCCTTCTGCCGCACCTACCGCACCGAAGTGGGCGGCCAGGCCTACTCCGTCTTCGAGACCGACGGCGCGCCCGACGACACCGTCGTCCCCATGCTCCGCAAACTCGACAATGTCGATTACGCGACCTTTATCGAGCTCCCCGGTTCTGCCTCGTCGCTCTCCCCCGGTGTCTCGGCAAAGGAGATCTTCGACGACGGCGAGCAGCTGCTCGATGCGTGCGCCGAGCTCGGCCTGAATATCGGCGCCGTTATGGCCGTGCGCGAGGCGCGTCTGACCGGCGAGGCCCACGCCGTCGCCGCCATGCGCCGCGTGCTCGACGTCATGCGCGAGGAGACCACGACCCCCATCGTCAATCCGCAACGATCGCTCGGCGGGCTTATCGGCGGCGAGGCTAAACTCGTCGATGCCACCGGCCGCAACGATTTGAGCACGAGCCTGATGGGCACCGTTCAAACCGACGCCGTGGCCCGCGCGATGGCCGTGCTCGAGCGCTCCGCCACGATGGGAGTGATCGTCGCCGCTCCCACGGCAGGCTCCGCGGGTGTCGTGCCCGGGTGCGTGCTGGCGCTCGCCGATCACCTTCAGCTCGACGACGAGCAGGTCATGGACGCGCTCTACTGCGCAGCCGCCATCGGCCTCAACCTCGCCACGAGCGCCTGCGTCGCCGGTGCCGAGGGCGGCTGCCAGGCTGAGGTAGGAAGTGCGGCCGCCATGGCAGCCGCCGCGCTGGTGCAGATGCTCGGCGGCACGCCCGGGCAGGCGCTCGACGCCAGTTCCATCGCGCTGAGTAACTTGCTGGGCCTCGTTTGTGACCCCGTCGGTGGCCTCGTGGAGGTACCCTGCCAAAACCGCAACGCCATCGGCGTGGCAGCCGCCTTTAGCTCGGCGCAGCTTGCACTTGCCGGTATCAAGAGCCTGGTGCCGTTTGACCAGATGGCGCACGTCATGCTCTCCGTGGGCCACGCGTTGCCGGCCACGCTGCGCGAGACGGCAAAGGGTGGCATCGCGCAGGCTCCGGCCGCACTTTCGGCCTGTGCAAAATGCGGTGTGTGCGGATAGCGACAAAGAACGACTCGAAGGTGGGACAAATGTCCCACCTCTTTTGAATGCCACCGTTTCCATACCACAAACAACTAGGTAATCGCTATAATGCAAGCCCAGTAAAAACACGATGAGCCGCAAGGCGAAATTCGAAGGATATGCATACGATGTCGCAAAACGATCGAACTCAACTGATTCCCGATCCGCAGCAGCCGAGCAGGCACACCGGCGGCGTTCAATCGCCGCGTCCTATCGCGCCGAGCCGCGGTCAGCAGCGAGGTGCGGCAAACGTTTCCCAACGTCCGAACAAGCAGCATCAGCAGCGCCAGACAAATGGCAATGCGCCCAAGCAGCCCCCCACGCACGCTCGAGGCGATCGCGGCCCCGCACGCAAACCCGCCGAGAACAATAAGTCGGGCAAAAAGACGACGCTCTTTGTCGTTCTGGGTCTTATTGTCATTGTCTATATCGTAGGCGTCGTAGCGTTTTCGCAGGTAGCCTACCCCAACACCACTATCGCCGGCGTCGATGTCTCGTTCTCCAACGCTTCGTCTGCCGCCACCAAGGTCAACTCGGCTTGGAAGCACTATAAGCTCACCGTGACAGGCGATGACTTTAGCTGGACCTATCAGCCCGAGTCCGATGAGCCCATTGTCGACGGCGAAGCTGCCGCAAAAGAGATTATCAGCCGCAACGAAGCCATTGTATGGCCGGTTCGCCTTGTAGAATCCTTAAGCGGCAAGACCAAAACAACCGCTAGCTCCAACGAAGTCGATCTTGATCAAGACGTCGACCTGTCCATGCTCTCCGACACCTTTGACCAAAAGCAGTTTGAGAAGGATCTGGGCGCCGCCATCGACGAGTTTAACGAGGGGCGTTCGGGCGCGTTCGAGGCCAATAGCTCCTATGACGAGCAGGCCGGCAAGTTTACCGTCGAGAAGGCGCGCTCCAACGAAAAACTCAACCGCGAGCATGTCATTAAGTATGCCGAGCTCGAGCTTGCCTCGCTGGCCGAGACCGTAGATCTTTCCAAGCTCGGCAACGATGCCTATGAGCCGCTCAATGGAACGCTGACCGATGATCAGATTCAGTCTGCATGCGATGCCGCCAACAACTTCTTGGGCGTCAACGTGACCCTCAAGCTCAACGGCGAGGATGCCGGCAAGGTTGATGGCAGCTCCGTGTTGCAGTGGATCAGCTTTGCCGATCCGGCCAACCCCACGCTCGATACGTCGCAGATCAGCAGCTGGGCAGCCGAGCTCGCCAACGGCTTTAATACCGTGGGCTCCACTCGCTGGTGGACGCGCGCCGATGGCAAGCAGTGCGCCGTCGAAGGCGGCGACTTTGGTTGGTCCATCGACAGCAGCTCGCTCGCCAAGCAGGTCGAGGACGCCATCAACAACAAGCAGACCGGCGAAATCGAGATCAAGTACTCCCAGAAGGCCGACACATTTACCGCCAAGGGCGAGCCCGACTGGAAGGCCTATATCGACGTCGACCTGTCCGAGCAGCATGCGCGCTACTACGACGAGAGCGGCAACATCGTGTGGGAGGCCAACTTTATTTCTGGCAAACCGGGCGAAGACGCCACCCCCGAGGGCGTATGGCAGATCAACAGCAACGATGGCGCCAGCAAACTCATCGGTGCCAAGGACCCCGAGACCGGCAAGCCCAAATACGAGAGCCCGGTAAGCTACTGGATGCCGTTCGAGGGCAATATGGTCGGATTCCACGACGCCACCTGGCAAAACGATTCGAGTTTCGATAACGCCGAATCGTACAAGTGGTGCGGTAGCCACGGTTGTATCAACCTGCGTCTGGCCGATGCCAAGTCGCTCCACGAGCGCATCAAAGTCGGCCTCTGCGTGGTCGTGCACTCGTAACGCAGCTAACGTCTACAACAAGTAAACAGCACGGCGACAAAACTTACAGTACCGTCATCCGCAACTTCTATACGCCCGCCTATCGCGACGGGCGTATATACTTATCGGAGCCATATCGATAAAGGAGACGCTATGTCCAAGGTCCCCACGATCAATCCGGGTCCTGACGATTCCGATCGCATGCCCCAAGATGCCACCGAGACCCTGCCGATTATCAGCGCTGCAGACACCAAGCAGCCCCAAACGAGTCTCGACGATTCGACCGATATCTCCGATGAAGAGGCATATGCCAAGCTCAAGGCAAAACGTGCCGAACGTCGACGCAAAAAGCTGATTCGACGCGGTATTGCCGCCGGCGTCGTTGTTGCCATCGCGCTCATTGTCATCATCGCAACGCTGGTCATCAACGCGCAACCCGCAGGCACCAACGGACCGGTGACCGACATGGTCACCGAAGGCACGTTTACCACCACAGTCGAAGCCAAGGGGCAGCTTAAGCCCATCTCGGCATCGGTCGTCTCCCCTTCTGTCGACGGTACGGTTGAAAAGATCAACGTGCAGGCCGGACAGAGCGTCAACGAGGGCGACGTGCTCATGACCATTAAGAACGACGCGCTCGATAGCGCTGTTTCCGAGGCGCAGCGCGCGGTCGCGGCCGCCCAGGAAGACCTGAACAATGCAAAGGTGGCACTCGCGGCCGCACAGGCCGCACCGACAACGGACAGTGACGGATCGACCGGCCCATCGGACGCAAACGCCAACGCAAATGCCGTCTCGACCGCCCAGCGCAACCTCGCCTCGGCCCAGGCAACGCTGGAGCAGGCAACTGCAAAGGCGGCCGAGCGCACCGTAAAGGCCCCCAGCTCGGGCAGCATCGTGGAGCTCAACGCCAAGGTGGGCGCTACGTTAACAGGCGGCATGATCATGGGTGAAAGCGACACGAGCGGCGGCAAGCAGTGCATGCAAATCGCCGACCTGTCCAAGATGAAGGTGACGGTTCAGGTGGGCGAAAAGGATATCGCCAAAATTGCCGTGGGCCAAAGCGCCAACGTGACCTATCCCGCGTTTCCCGATATCGTGAGCCAGGGCACCGTCACGGCTATCGCCTCGGTGGCAAACTCTGACTCCGGCTCCGGTAGCGGCGGCAGCGTGACCTTTAACGTCGACATCCTCATCGAAGCACCCGACAGTCGCCTTAAGCCGGGTATGACTGCCGAGGTCTCGGTAGTGACCGAGAAGCTCGACGACGTGGTTATGGTGCCGACCATGGCGCTGATGACCGAAGATGGCGAGCACTATTACGTCAATCTGGCCACCGATTCGGAAGGCAAGAAGACGCGCCGCGTGAAGGTGACCGTCGTGACGCAAAACGACAACGAGGCTGTAGTCGGTAAGACGCAGGTCAAGCGCGACGACCAGGGCAACGAGATCAACCCAGACGTCCCGGTTACCAAGTTACGCGACGGCGACACCATCGTGACGGATACCGGCGCAGGCATGACGGCAGACGGCGGCGACAATATGTCTGCCGACGAGGGCAAGTAATGCGTCCCGTCATCGACATCCGCAACGTGCACCGCATCTTTGAGAGCGAGGCCGGTTGCGCCCACATCCTGCACAACGTGAGCCTGGCGGTGAACCCCGGTGAGTTCGTCGCCATCACCGGCCCCTCGGGCTCGGGCAAGTCGACGCTCATGAACATCCTGGGCTGCCTGGACAAGCCGACGGCGGGTGATTATTTCCTGCAAGGGCTCAACGTCGCCGAGCTCGACGATGATGAGCTCACCGAGGTGCGCGCGCTGAGCATCGGCTTTGTCTTTCAGAGTTTTAACTTGCTGCCGCGTCTGACGGTGATCGAAAACGTCATGCTGCCGCTGTCCTACACCAATGTGCCGCGTAGCCAGCGCGAGATGCGCGCCGTGCACGCGCTGCAAGCCGTCACACTGCCGGTCGACCATTGGGACCACCGCATATCGGAACTCTCGGGCGGACAGATGCAGCGCGTCGCCATCGCGCGCGCCCTCGTCAACGACCCGCCCATCATTTTGGCCGACGAGCCAACGGGAAATCTAGACTCGACAACCGGGGCGCTCGTCATGGAAACCTTCCACAAGCTCCAGAAACGCGGCAAGACCATCGTACTCATTACGCATGACCCCGGCATCGCCGCCGAGGCCGATCGAGCCGTAACCATCCGTGACGGGCGAATCCATGACGGCGCATATGTCGCGCATACACCGAATACGTTACGCGGGGCCGTCAAAAACCTGCCCGCGATTTCTGCAACCACCAATCAGCCGAAAGGAGCGAAGGCATGAGCACCCGCGATCTTGTCCAAGAAGCCCTTCACTCGCTCGAGGCCAACAAGGGACGCAGCCTGCTCACCATCCTTGGCATCGTCATTGGCATCGCCTCGGTCATCGCCATGACTTCGCTCATCGGCGGTATCCAAAACAGCCTGGTCAACAGCCTGGGCCTCAATGCAGCCCGCATGGTAGAGATCTATTCGTCCCAAGAACTCACCGATTCGGATGTGGAAAAGCTTCGCAAACTGGTGCCGCAGATTGAGCAGATCGGCATCGTCGATAGCGCCTATTCCGAGTACAAGGTCGGGGATAAAAGCTATACCGTCATGGCCCACGGCGTCGATAGCGACATGCTTGATGCCGTGGGCGCCAGCAAGCTCGTTGCGGGACGTGTCTATTCACAGGCAGAGTCTCAATCAGGCTCGCGCGTGGCGCTCATCAGCCGCGGCGGCGCCGATCAGCTTTACGGCAACGAACAGGACGCACTGGGGAAAACCATCAAGGTGTCCAACGGCGAGGTGCAGATTGTAGGCGTGATTGATGGCGGCAGCGACTCCATGGGCTCGCTCACGCTGTATATGCCACGCGAAACCATCTCCGGCCTGTTTGGCGACGAGAATCCTTCATTTCCCAGCGTGACGGCACTTGCCGCCGAGGGCACAGACATGGACGAGCTCTGCAAGACCATCGAGTCTAAGGTGCGCGCGATGAAGGGCATCTCGGAGGATGATGAGTACGACAGCGTATCGGCGACCTCCATGAAAAGCGCCATCGATGCACTCAACTCGTTTATGGGCGCCTTCTCGCTCATCATGGGCGCTGTCGCCAGTATCTCACTGCTTGTCGGCGGAATCGGCATTATGAATATGATGCTTACCAACGTGACTGAGCGCATCCGCGAGATCGGTATTCGCCGTGCCTTGGGCGCCAGTCGCCGCGATATCACCGCGCAGTTTTTGGCCGAGTCCTCGGCGCTGTGCGTCACCGGTGGCCTGCTGGGTGTCCTGATTGGCTATCTGCTGGCCTGGGGCCTCGCGATGTTTGCCGCAGGATCAGGGGTTCTCAACGAGCTCGGTGCCAGTGGGGAGATCACACCGAGCTTTTCAATCGCCACGGTGCTGCTGGCCTTCGGCGTCTCCGTCGGCATCGGCGTAATCTTTGGCTTCTACCCCGCTCGCCGCGCGGCAAAGCTCAACCCGGTGGAGTGCCTACGCTACCAGTAAGCCACCACCAGCTACCAGTAAGCCACCACCAACAAGTTGCGGTGAATTAGGAACCGAATATGCTATCTAGCAGCAAAAACAGACACTATTTCACCGCAACTTATTGAAGGACTGTTTGCGCCAGTTCTGGGCGTCGTCCTCGAGCTATTGATGGATGACGGGCTTGTACGGGTCGAGCTTGCACGGGGCGCTCCTCCTCGCGGGCGGGAGGGCGCGCAGGCGCGGCAAGCGCCTAGCGCGCGAACTCCCGTAAGAGCGCGTCTTCCACTTCCCGAAGCGAAAGGGCCCCGCCTCCCTCGGCGGGACGGGTGACCACAATACAGCGCGCTCCCACGTCGCGCGCGGCGGCGAGCTTCTCGGCCGTGCCGCCTACGGTTCCCGAGTCCTTAGTCACAAGCCACTGGGCGCCCACCTGCCGAAGCATCGCCTCGTTGAGCTCGCGGGTGAAGGGCCCCTGCATGCCGATGACGTGCGACGGCGAAAACCCCGCGTCGATGCACTTCGTTATAGCACCGGGCAGCGGGAGCACACGCACAAAGAAGCGCTCCGCGAAATCGGCGACGCGCGTGTAGGGAGCAAGCTCCTTGCTCCCCGTCGTGAGAAGCGCGCGACCCGGGTTCTCGGAGAGAAAGCGCGCCGCGCAGGCGATCGACGCGACCGACACGACGCCTTTGGGCAGCGCCTCGACCGGGCGCGCAAGGCGCAGGCATCGTACACCCACGGCGAGCGAAGCGGCCCGGATGTTGCCGCTTGCGAGCGTAGCGAAGGGGTGCGTGGCGTCGACGACGATGCGCGCGCCGGAAAGCTCGCGCTCCATGTCGGCCTCGTCGAGCCTGCCCGCATGCACCTCGATGCCCGGAAGCTCGCCCAAAAGTTCGCCTCCGTACTCGGTTGCCGCGTAGGCACGGGCGGGGATGCCCGCCCCGCCCGCCCATTCGCACAGAAGGCGGCCCTCGGTGGTGCCGGCGAAGATGCGCAGCGCCGGAGCGGATGCGGGCGCCGTCACTTCGGGCCGCCTGGGCGCGTGATCTGGTAGAGCAGCGCGTTCATAATGGCAGCCGCCACGGTCGAGCCGCCCTTGCGACCCCTCGCGACGATGGCCGGCACGTGTCGTGCGAGTAGCTCCTCTTTCGCCTCGACCACGTTCACAAACCCGACCGGCACCCCAACGACGAGCGCGGGCGCGATCTTCCCCGCGTCCATGAGCTCGGCGAGGCGCAGAAGTGCTGTGGGAGCGTTGCCGACGGCCACGATGAGCGGACCCTCGATGCCGCTAGCTTTGTCCATGCTCGCAACGGCACGAGTCGTGCCCGCGGCGCGCGCAGCCGCGGCGACATCAGGGTCGGCCATGTAGCACACGGCCTTGCAGCCGAGCTTCTCGAGCGCGGGCTTGCTTATGCCTGCGAGCGCCATGTTCGTGTCGGTGAGCACCGTGGCCCCTGCGCGCAGTGCGTCGAGCGCACAGTGCGCGGCG
>URZR01000064.1 GCA_900552425.1 uncultured Collinsella sp.
GCTCGTCATCGTCGGTCAGGCCCATGATGGCCAGCGTGGTGATGGACTTACCGCAACCGGACTCGCCCACCAGGCCCATGGTCTGACCAGGACGGACGTCAAAGTTGACATGGTCGACGACGTTGATATCGCCGTGGTGCTCGAACTGAATGCAGAAGTCACGGACCGAGAGAATCGGTTCGACAGACTCGTCAGGCACATGGCGATCGTCACGCTTGAGCTCGACATCGCGCAGGGCGCCAAGGCGAGCGGAGAGGGACTGGGCCTGCTCCTTGTAGGCGCGAACGGGGTCGGAGACCAGCAGGTCGGCCTCGCGACGCTTGGAGGAATCGGTCGGATCCAGGGCGGCGGAGGGAGCAGCGGCCATGGCGTCGGTAATGCCCTCGGAGAGGATGTTGAGCGCCAGGCAGGTGATCATGATGGCCAGACCCGGGAACAGTGCCTGCCACCAACGGCCAGCGAGCACGCCGCCGCGGGCGTCGGCGAGGATGTTGCCCCAGGTAGCGGTGGGCTCCTGGATACCAGCGCCGATAAAGGTCAGCGAGGCCTCGAAGATGATGGCGTCGGCGACCAGGGTAACGGTGAAGACCATGATCGGGGCGATGCAGTTACGCAGAACATGCTTGATCAAAATCCACGGAGCCTTGGCGCCGGAAACGATGACCGCGCGGACATAGTCCTCGCCGTACTCGGACACGATGTTGGCGCGCACGATACGGGCAATCTGCGGAGTGTACATAAAGCCGATGGCGAAGATGATCGACGGCACGGAGTTGCCCAGGATGGAGACAAAGACGGCCGCGAGGGCGATGCCCGGGATGGACATGATGATGTCCAGGATACGCATGATCGTCTCGGAAACGGCCTTGCGCGAAACCGCCGCAAGGGCGCCCACGACCGAGCCGCAGACCAGAGCCATGGCAGTGGCGCCAAAGCCGATAATCAGCGAGTAACGACCACCGTAGAGCATGCGCGACAGAATGTCGCGACCCTTATCGTCGGTACCGAAGATAAATCCGTTGCCGGGAGCCTGGCGAGCCGTAAAGATCTCGACCGGGCTATAGGGGGCAAGAAGGGGTGCCAGAATCGCAGTCAGGGCGACCAGCACCAACACGACGGCGGCAATCTTAGAAGACAGCGTCATCTTCTTCCAGCCACCGAGCTTGAGCCCCTTGGAGGCAGCCTTCTCGAGCTGCTCGGTTTGCTTCTCTCGAATCTTTACCATAATCTACACCGTCCTGATGCGCGGGTTGATGAGCAGGTAGAGCATGTCAACCACGATGTTGATGATGATGAAGGCAAGAGCAACGACGATGACGACGCCCTGAACCAGGTTCGCCTCGTTGCCCTGAACGCCCTGCAGGATCGCGGTGCCCATGCCGGGGAGGTTGAAGATAACCTCGATGACGACGGCGCCGCCCATGAGGTAACCGATCTTAAGACCGAGGGTGGTGACCGGGGTGATCAGCGCATTGCGAAGTACGTTGATGCCAACGACGACCTTCTCGGGAACGCCGGCGCCGCGAGCCATACGGACATAGTCCTTGTCGAGCTCCTCGACCATGGCGGTACGCACGATACGAGTCATCTGGCCCGTCAGCGGAAATGCCAAGGCGATGGCGGGCATAATCATGCGGCCCAGATAACCAGCCGGATTCGTGGTGAAGTGAGGCAGAGCACCCGATGCCGGGAGCACCTTAAGGTAGGAAGAGAACAGCAGGATCAACAGAACGGCAAGCCAGAACGACGGGGTTGCCAAGCCGGCGATGGAAAAGACGCGGATCACTTGGTCCGGCCATTTGTCGCGATACAGTGCCGCGATGACGCCGAGCAAAAACGAAACGACCGCACCGATGGCAAGGCCGATGAAGGTCAGCTGCATCGTGACGGGCAGGGCCGTGGAGATGCGCTTGGCAACGGAGTTGCGAGCAGCACCATAGGTGCCCATGTCGCCATGGATCAAATCGCCCATATAGCGCACGTAGCGCACGGGCCAGGGGTCGTCCAGACCATACTTCTCATGGTACTCGGCAACCGCCTCGGGCGAGGCACCGTCACCCAACGCCGTGTAGGCGGGGTCGGTCTTGGAGAACGACATAAGGAAGAACACCAGGACGGTGACGCCCAATGCCATGATCGGCAGCGCCACAAGACGCCTTCCAATCAAACGTAGCAAGTTGTTCACGTTCTCTCCCCTTTCTTTTGTCGGTAGGACCAACTGGTATATGAGTACGGATACTCATTACAAGACCCGAGCGACATCGAGGTCGCCCGGGTCTTTGTTTCAACTATGAGGATACGGTCCCAACGACCGACATCCTGCATACAGACTCAAGCGAGTCTTACGCCTTGACGGTCGCAACGCCCCTGAAGGACATGCTCGTCGTGCCGATGCCCTTGAAGCCATCGAGGGCCTCGCCGTTGGGCGCAGTGGACGGATCGTCCCAGGAAGCGGAGACGGTCTTGACGTGGACAACGGGGTACAGAACGGCGTTGTCGGCAATGATGTCGAAGCACTCGTTCCACTTCTTCTGCTGCTCGTCGCCCTCGGCGGCAAGAGCCTCGTCCATGAGACCGTGGAGCTTCTGCCACTCAGCGGACTCCTTCCACGGGCAACGGGTCTGCATCCAGACGTTGTCGCCGTACCACCAGTTGAGCAGCAGGTCGGGGTCGGCGCCGAAGCAGGAAGGATCGCCAGGGGCAAGGAGGATATCGTAGGCCTCGCCGCCGTCGATGGCAGCGTAGGTGGCCGGCGAGGTATCGGTCTGGATGGTCACATCGAAGCCGAGAGCGTCGAGGTCGTTCTTGACCTGGGCGGCCATGCCCTTAATCTGCTCGTTGTCGGTGGTGCGCAGGGTGATGGCACCCGGGGTGATGCCAGACTCCTCGATGAGCTTCTTAGCCTTCTTGGCGTCGGTCTTGTACACCGTGGAAGCCTCATGATAGTTGGTGAAGCTCTTGGGCAGGTAGCAGCTGGCAGCGGTGGCAAGGCCGGCGAAGGTGTTGCTGACCATCTTCTCGGTGTCGAGCGCATACATGACAGCCTGACGGACCTTGACGTTGTTCCAAGGCTCCTTGGCGACGTTGAACATGATGAAGCGGGTGCCGAAACCCTGAACGTTATCGATCTTGCAGCCGGCGCTCTCGAGCTGGTCGACGGCGTCAGCGGTAACGAGCTCCATAACGAGCGTGGAGCCCTCCTGCTGAGCGGTAACGCGAGCGGTGGGGTCGGTCAGGATGCTGTACTGGATCTTCTTATCCTCGGCAGCATACTCACCGTTGTACTCGGGGTTGGGAACCAGGGTGATCTCGGTATCGGAGATAGAGTCGTACATCCAGGGGCCGGAGCCGATCGGCTGCTTGGCGCGATCCTCCTCGGTCTGGGTGGCCGGGGTAACGCGGACGATGGCCAGACGATCCTTGAGCAGGGAGAAGTTGGGGACCTTGGTCTTGACCGTCACGGTGCTGGCGTCCTTGGCCTCGATGGACTCGAAGGGCTGGAAGAACGGAGCATAGGTAGCGGAAGCGGCGCAAGCGGTGTAGGAGGCAACGACATCGTCAGCGGTGACCTCGGTGCCATCGGAGAACTTGGCACCCTTGCGGATGGTGACCTCGAAAGTGGTGTCGTCCACAGACTTGGGATCGTCGGTGGCGAGCTCGTTGAAGGTGCTGTAGTCGTGGTAATCGATGCCGTAGAGGCCCTCGACGACGTGCCAGTTAGCACCCAGGCCCACAGCGGAGCCGGTGCTGGCGGGATCGAAGCTGGACGGAGCGTAAGCGGAACCAGCGGTGATCACGCCGCCGCCACGGTTGGCGGAATCGGTGGAACCGGAAGCGGAACCCTCGTCGCTGGAGCTGCCACCGCAGCCGGTGAGACCAAGCCCCGCGACAGCAGCGACGCTGCCGGTGAGGCCGAGGAACGAACGCCTGGACATACCCTTGTTGATGATGGCCATGTCTTCTCCTATCAATAGAGAATCTTACCCGGGAGCACCTAGACGTGCCCCCGCGCAACTTGCGGACGATATATACCTTACCTACCGACGAGCCCAACTGAGGTGCCGCGCTCGGCGACCGATACATACATACGCTTGAACGGTATTTACTACCGTTCACCGAATTCATTGACAAACGATTCGCCAGACAGTATGTATAGACGAGGTGAGATATCAGTCTTCGTCAACCCGCAGGATAGCAGGGTTGTTCACCATGGCTAGTCAAACGTTTTAGCGTTAATAAAACCCGAAATCGGCTGGTAATCGCCGTGAAATTAATGATTGAAAATCACGCAATCATGTATATCAGTTGTTTAGAGGCGTGTTTAGTTTTCGGATTGCTTTGCCGCCATCTCGGAGCGCTCGGCATTCCACGCAACAAGTGCCTCGTGGACCGCTTTGGCGACATCGGCCGGAACGCCTCGAACTTCTGCAATCTCCTGCTCGCTCGCCGCGCGCAAACGCTTCATCGAGCCAAAATGGCGCATAAGGGCACGTTTTCTGGTGGGCCCCACGCCAGGAACGTCATCGAGTACCGAAACTGTCATGGCCTTGTCGCGCAATTCACGATGGAACGTGATAGCAAATCGGTGGGACTCATCGCGCACCTGTTTAATTAGATAGAGCGAGGCAGACCCGGTCGGCAGCACGACGGGAGTCTCGTCCCAAGGCACGAAAACCTCCTCATCGGCCTTTGCCAAGCCACAAACTGGTATATCGAGCCCAAGAGCCTCAAGTTGCTTGATCGCAGCGGTCAATTGCGGCTTACCGCCATCGACAACGAGCAAATCGGGGCGCGAGCCAAAGCGCTCGTCGGCCATGCGCTCGGGAGCATAGCGTCGTCCCAAAACCTCGGACATCGACACGAAGTCGTTTGCCTCGTCCAATTCGGCCTGAATTTTAAAGCGACGATACTGGCCCTTGTCGGCACGGCCGTTGGTAAATACCACCATAGAAGCGACGGTAAAAGTGCCGTGCAACGTCGAGATATCGAAGCACTCGATGCGCAACGGCGGCGCAGGCAGCGCCAGTGCACTTTCGAGCTCCAGGAGCGCTTGATTGGTGCGATCGTCAGCATACCCCGTGCGCATCATGTAGCGCATGAGGGCATGGCGCGCATTTTTGGAAGCCATATCGAGCAGGCGGTGCTTTTCGCCGCGCTGCGGCCTATGGAGATGGCAAGAGCGCTCGCGCTTGCCCGCAAGCCACTCCCCCAGCGCCTCCGCATCCTCAAGCTCGACGGAAAGGTTGACCTCAGCTGGAATATCAGCCGTCTCGTCGTAATAGCGCTTAAGAAAGCCCGACTGGAGCTCTTCCTCGTCAACATCAAGACCCTTGTCGAGAATGAACTCGCAGGTGCGAACTGTTCGGCCCTCGCGAACGACGAAGACGCAAGCGGCGGAGATGGTCTCCTCGCGATAGAAACCGATGACATCTATATCGACACTGGAGGGAAAAACGACTTGCTGACGATCGTCCAGACCCCTGATGACCTCCAAACGACGTTTGACGCGTGCCGCGCGCTCAAAGTCGAGCGCCTCGGCGGCATCCGTCATCTCGGAGGTCAGCTCATCGACGACATCCTTGCGATGGCCCGACAAAAAGTGCTCGACACGCTTGACGTTCTTGGCATAGTCTGCCGGGGAAATCGCGCCGACACACGCACCCGGGCCGCGCCCGACATGGTAGTCAAAGCAGGGGCGCCCGTTTTGCGCGCAAATCATATTGACGATGTCTTCCTCGCCCTTGTGGGACTCGACGATACGGCGACAACGACGCCACTCCGCACAGGATGCGGAGCAGATGGGGATAACCTTGCGCAGCGTATCTATCGTCTCACGTGCCGCGCGGCTATCGGTATAAGGTCCAAAATAGCGCGTTCCCGGCTTATGACGCTCACGCGTGTATTTGATAGCGGGATACAGGTCGCCCTTTGTAATGGCGATAAAGGGGTAGCTCTTGTCATCCTTGAGGTCGACGTTAAAGTACGGATGGTACTGACCAATCAAATTGCGCTCGAGCACCAACGCCTCGTGCTCGGTCTCCACCACGATATAGTCAAAGCTCGCCACCAGCTGCATCATCAGCGGGATCTTCTGGCGCTCGTCCTGCAGCGTCACGTACTGACGCATACGGGCGCGCAGGTTTTTCGCCTTGCCCACGTAGATGACATCGCCCTTGGCGTCTTTCCAAAGGTAGCAGCCGGGCTGCGTGGGAACGCGCGAAACCTGCTCGGCAAGCGTTGGAATGTTGTCGTGACCTGCCACGCGTACCTACTCGCGACGAAGCAGCGCCGAGACCTCGGGCATCTTAAAGACGAAGGCAAGACCAAAAGTTACAGCAAGCGAGACGACGCCTGCAACACAAACGTAGCCCAGGGTAATTAGGATCGAGCTGCCAAGCACTCCGACAAAGTGCTCGAGTGCCCACATGACGCCGGCGCCTGCGGCAGCACCCAGGCCACCAAGAAAAAGGCCAAAGAACCCGCCATGCAGGATAGATTTGACCTGAAGGCCACGCAGGTGACGACGCAGCCACCACAGCGAACAACCGACCAAGATCATGTAGTCAACGACATACGAAAGCGCGATTGCCGGCATACCGAAGCCCAGCACAACGCCAAACAGCAGCACCGAGCCGGCCTGGCCGATGGCGGAATACAGGCAATAGCGGCTATAGGGCTTCATGTCGAGCAAGGCAGAGAAGCTCTTCTGCATCAACACGACCACGCCGTAGAGCGGCAGCGAGAACGCCAGGTAGACAAGGAATTCGGACACCAGCGCCACGCCGGACTCATCAAACTTACCGGCACAGTAAATCATGTTGAGCGGACGCGCGAAGACAATCAGGTACAGCGCGAACGGAACCAGGAAGAACAGCATCTGGGCGACGCCACGCGAAATGCCCGTGCGAACGCTGTCGTAATCCTTCTCCTGTGCGTCGTGAGAGAGCTCGGTATAGAGCGCCGTCGAAAGCGAGGCGGCAATCAGCGCGTAGGGCAGCGTGTACCACAGGCGCGCATAGGCGATGACGGAAGGACCAGTCTCGGGCTGGACCACCAGCGCGGCAGCGTTGGTGATAGAAGTCGAGACAAACATGCACACCGTGGCGAGCAGCGTCGGGATACCGAGCGCAATCGTCTGGCGCAGTGCGGGGTCCTTAAAGTCGATATGGATATGGGGATGCACGCCGTGCTTGCCAAGCGCGGGGATCTGACATGCCATCTGAACAAAGACACCGAGGGTCGTACCGGCCGCAATCAAGATGATGCCGGCACGTTCGCCAAACTGTGCGGACACGGGCGCAAAACCCATAAAGCTCGCAATGACGATCACATTGTTGAGGACCGGGGCAAACGTCGACCAGAAGTAGTCGCGGTGTGCGTTGAGAACGCCCGAGAACACCGAGCCCAAACCATAAAACAGAATCTGGATGGCAAAGAAACGGAACATGAACGCAGCGGTATCCATGCTGCCGCCGTCACCCGAAAGAAACGATTGCGTCCAGATAAAGCCCGGGGCGAACACGGTCCCCAGCAACGAAATGCCACCCAGCACCAAAAGCAGAATGCCGAGCAGGTTGCCCACGTACTCGTTCGAGGCCTCGCGACCCTGCTCACGCCTCACGCCCATGTACACGGGCAAAAACGCCGTCACGAGCATGCCGCCCATCACGAGTTCGTAGAGCATATTGGGCAGGTTGTTGGCGACCTGATAGGAAGACGAGAGCAGCGACATGCCAATAGCGGCCGCCATTGCCCACGTGCGGATAAAACCGGTGACGCGAGACACGATGGTCAGGATGGTCATAAGCCCGGCGGAACGACCAACCGTGGAGTAGTCCGACGAGCCCATGTCGTCAGTGTCATCTCGCGACGAAGAAGTTTCGGATGAGGGTGTCTGAGGCGCAGATTCTTTTGCAAAATGAGCTCCGCACTTCAATTCTTCCTGCGGCATCGCTCAGTCCTCTCTCGTAATCGCGGCAACCGTCGCCCCGCAAAATGCAATTAAATCATCGGGTGCAAGCTCGAGCTGATAACCACGCTTGCCTCCCGAAATAAAAATGGTATCCCAAAGGACACATGTCTCATCAATGAGCGTCCGGTAGCGTTTTTTCATACCGACCGGACTGCAGCCGCCGCGAACGTAGCCAGTCGCCGCAAGCAAATCCTTCACATGCATCATGGCCAAGGACTTCTCCCCCGCGGCACGCGCGGCGGACTTTAGATCGAGCTCGTCGGCAACAGGGATGCAGCACACAACATGGTCGTTGGACGGCGTCACGCAGACCAAGGTCTTAAATCCTTGACCGGGCTCCTCGCCAAGCTGCTCCGAAATCGCGACCCCCAGGCCCGCCGACTCATCACCATCGTCTTCGTACGTATGTAGAACATAGGAAATGTCGGCGCTTTCCAGCTCGCGCATCGCATTGGTTTTTAGCGTCTTTACAGCCTTTGCCATGACATATCCTTTCCCTCGCATTCGGACGCAAGGATTAAGTATATGTCCAATTCGGCTGCATACGTCACTTCGACACAGCAAGCGCCATCGAATCACAAGGAGTCGATGGCGCCCATAAAATGAATCGCCTATTTATTGAGCATCAAGTTGAGCCTGACGCTCCCGGTCACGCCTGAGCAACGGCGCCAAAAACTTGCCCGTATAACTCTGCGGACAGTCTGCAACCTGCTCCGGTGTGCCCGAAACCACGACGGTTCCGCCGCCGTTACCGCCCTCGGGGCCCATATCGATCAGGCGGTCGGCAACCTTGATGACATCAAGGTTGTGTTCAATCACCAGCACCGTGTTGCCCGCATCGACCAAGCGCTGCAGCACATCGAGCAGTTGGCGGACGTCCTCAAAATGAAGGCCGGTCGTCGGCTCGTCCAAAATATAGAACGTCTTGCCCGTCTGGCGTCGATGAAGCTCCTTGGCGAGCTTCACACGCTGCGCCTCGCCGCCCGAGAGCGTCGTGGCGGGCTGGCCCAGGCTCACGTAGCCCAAGCCTACATCGTACAGCGTCTGGAGCTTGCGCTTAATCTGCGGGATATTCCCAAAGAAGGCCAGTGCCTCGGTGACGCTCATGTCGAGCACGTCCGAGATGGTCTTACCACGGTAGGTGACCTCGAGCGTCTCGCGGTTATAGCGTTTGCCGCCGCAGACCTCACAGGGGACATAGATATCGGGAAGGAAGTGCATCTCGATCTTAATTTGTCCGTCGCCCTTGCATGCTTCGCAGCGACCGCCGCTCACGTTAAAGGAGAAACGTCCCGGCGAGTAGCCGCGCGCCTTCGACTCCGGCGTACTCGCAAACAGTGCGCGAAGATCATCCCACAGGCCAATGTACGTAGCAGGGTTGGAACGCGGCGTGCGGCCAATCGGCGACTGGTCGATGCCGATGACCTTATCGACCCACTCCA
>URZR01000065.1 GCA_900552425.1 uncultured Collinsella sp.
CGTTCTCGCGCAGCGTCAGGATGACATCGGTGCCGTGCTCGGCGCGCTCGCCGTCTTCGATGGTGTAACCCTCAAGACCATCAGACTCCCACACGTGAGCGGTGTCCTCGCCATAGGCGCGGCTGACAACCTTTACGTGGCTGGCAACCATAAAGGCAGAGTAGAAGCCCACGCCAAACTGACCGATGATGTCGACATCGGAACCCTGCTGCTCGGCGTTCTCAGTCTTAAACTCCTCGGAGCCGGAATGGGCGATGGTGCCCAGATTGCGCTCGAGCTCCTCGGCGGTCATGCCGATACCGTTATCCGAAATGGTGATGGTACGGGCATCTTTATCAAAGGAAACACGGATGGCCAGGTCGCCCTGGTCGAGCTTGACACTCGGATCCTGCAGGCTCTTAAAGTTGAGCTTGTCGACGGCATCGCTCGCGTTGGAGATAAGCTCGCGCAGGAAGATTTCCTTATTGGTGTAGATGGAGTTGATCATGAGGTCGAGCAGTTTTTTGCTCTCGGTCTTAAATTGACGCATGTGCAGTCCTTTCGCGCTACCCCCGTCCGCAAAAACGGCCCGGTTGCCCGAGCCGCATTGCAGACCTGCTATGTTCAGACTTAGATTTTATAACCCATTAGCGCGCATATATACATACGGAATCGAAAAACTGTATGTCCAAACGCTCTGATACGCCAATTGCCAAGGAGTGTCCCCGACTGCCGGCAGGAAAGGAACGTCCCTATCTGCCATCTACGCGCTTGGCCATCCAAGCATGGGGCTGGCCCTCGTCTTCGTAGTCCACCGGGGCAATCTGCGTGTAACCCGCCTTGGCATAGAGCGGCAGCACGTATTCCTGCGCATGCAGCTTAATGAGCTTGGCGCCGGCATCACGCGCGCACGTATCACTGGCCTCGACAATCTTGCTCGCCAAACCGCGACGGCGCATGCTCGGCAGCACGGCCACGCGCCCCATAATGTAGGTCTCCCCCGCCGCGACGCCTTCGTCCAAGTCGCACGCCGGCGACACCGGAGCCTCTGCGTCAGCTGCGCGCTCGAGTTCTTCGGGAAACACGCGCGAGCAACCGGCAAGCTCACCGTCTACATAGAGCGTCACATGAATGCAGTTCGGATCCTCGTCGATAGCGTCAAACTCATTCTCGTAGCCCTGCTCGTCCATAAAAACGACGCGGCGCACCAACGCCGCGTCATCAAAGCATCCCGTCTTAAGTTGGATATCCATGGCTGCCCTTTCATTCAATGCGAACGTTAGGGACAGATTTTAGCGAAAGTGAGCTCCGCGCACGCTAAACTTCGCGCGAGCCTTCGCCAGGCAGTCGTAATGACCCACGTTATGGGCATCGCTCGCGATGAAGCTGTACAGGTTCTGATCGAACAGGCGCTGTGCCGGCTTTTTCTCGCGACCAAAGCGACCGCCGGCAATAAAGTCCGCCGAAGCCTGCAGCTTGCAGCCCATATCGACCAGGCGCTCCGCCACGCTTACATCCTTTTGAACCGCACGATAGCGCTCAGGATGAGCGATGATCACCTGGTAGCCACGGCACTGCAAATCGTAAATCGTGTTCTCGTACTCTCTAAACGCATACGCATCGGCATGCGTCGAAAGCTCGAGCAGAAACTCGTTGGTCCCATCGAAATGCAAGTGATCCGCGGCATCGATACCAAGCTCAACGAGCTTTCGATGGTTGACCTCGAAGCCCATCTGGAGCGGAAAACCGTCAGCGTTATCGCGCAGCAGCTCAAAGGCATCCCACATCTTGTCGTAATCAAAATAGGGATCACGGCAGTGAGGAGTGCAAACGATTCTGGTTACACCGGCCCGCTTGGCAGCCTCGAGCATCGCCAAGCTCTCTTCGAGATCGGCGGCGCCGTCGTCTACACCCGGCAAGATATGGCAATGAATGTCACGCATAGGTCAGCCTTAATCAACTAAACGTTTGCTCGGTTGGTGAAGATGCCCTTTTTGGAAGTGCCCTGATCGTCGGAGCCCTTCTTAACCTTCTTACCGTCCTTGGTGTAGTAAGAATAGTAGTACTCGCTGGTCTCGGTCTCACAGTAATTCATGACGGTACCGATGAGCTTGACCTTCTCGGACTTCTTAAGCTGACCGATGGCGTTGAGCGCCTCCTCGCGCTTGGTGAAATCCTCACGCACGACAAAAAGCGCACCGTCGGTCAGACTTGCGATCTCGGCAGCATCGATGAAGGTGCCGACCGGGGGAGCATCGAAGATGACGTACTGGAACTTGGCGGACAGTGCCTTTACCAGCTTGGCAAAGCGATGGGAGACGATGATGTCGGCAGGATTGGGAATGTGCGGCTCGGCATCGAGGAAGTAGAAATTCTTCTGACCTGTCTCGACAATCGCCTGGTCGATAGAAACCTGCTCGGACAGGACTGCATAGAGTCCGCCGCGGGAGCGGACGCCGAGCATATCGGCAAGGGACCTGCGACGCATATCAGCCTCGACCAGCAGGACGCTCTTGCCGCTCGTGGCGATTGCCTGAGCAAGGTTAATGGAAACCGTAGACTTGCCCTCGTTGGGAATCGAGGAGGTAACGGTGATGGTGCGAATGGGGTCGTCCACGCTCGCAAAGCGGATATTGGCCAGAAGGGTCTTGGCGGCATTCTGTACAACGAGCTTATCGGTGTTCTTTGCCTTAGCCATGCCTATTTACCACCTTTCATAGCCGGAATTCGGCCAACAACGGGAATACCCAGGAGCTCTTCTGCCTCTTCGGCACCGCGGATGCGGGTATTGAGCATGTCTGCCAAAACGACATAGGCAACTGCGATAAAGATACCGGCGAGGAACGCGACGGCAATATACAGCGTACGCTTGGGGCCGCTGGGGGCTTCGGGGGTCTTGGCCTCGTCGATAACGTTGATGCTCTGGGCAGCGCCGACGTTCTGAGCGACCGTACTCACCGAGCTGGCAATGGCCTTTGCGACCTCAGCCGTCTCCTTGGCATCGGTACCGGTAACCGAAAGCGTAATGACACGCGTGGTGGTCTCGGAGGAAACAGACACCTTGTAGTCATCCAGATCGGTGAGGCCCAGTTCTTTGGCGGCGCCGCTCTTAACGCTATCGCTATCAAGCAGCGTGGCGATATCGTTGGAAAGCATCTGGCTCGCCGAGAGATCGTTGTAGCTCATCTGACCGCTATCGTCGGTCTTGGCGAGAATGTACATGCTCGTCGTCGCGGTATAGGTGTTGTCCATCGCAACGAAGGACACGATGCCCATGGCGATCGCGCAGACCACCGGAAGGGTGATGACCAGCTTGAGGTGCTTCTTCAGCAGCTGGAACAGTTCGAGAAGGGTCATGCAGCTTGCCTTTCATTTCCCCAGTTCGGATTGACAAAACTGTCCGTATGTTATCGCATCTTTTTACCGAGACCAAACTCTATACATAAGAAACAGGCTCTCCTGTAAAAATGACGGAAGCAATCGTAAAATTGCACAACAACGCCGCACCCGAAAGTCCGATGCGGCGTCCACATCAATATCTATGTTGTATCGCTATGCGAATGGCTCGTCCTGCTGTATGGGAAACGTCACCGTAATGGTGGTTCCCACGCCCAACTCGCTCGACAGATCGAGCGTGGCGTGATGATACAGGGCCGCATGTTTGACAATGGCAAGCCCCAGGCCGGTTCCGCCGCGTGCCTTGGATCTACTCTTGTCCACGCGATAGAACCGCTCAAATACCTTGCCATGTTCTTCAGGCGCGATACCGATTCCCGTGTCGGCGACCGCGAGGAACGGATGACCTTCGTCGTTGGTGCCGCACTGCAGCGCAACCATACCGCCGGGTCGATTGTAGCGGATGGCGTTGCTTGCCAGATTGTAGATGAGCTCGTCAATCAAGCGCGACACGCCTTCGATGACCACAGGCTTGGTCTCATGACTTATCGTCACATTCGCTTGACGGGCGACCTGTTCAAGACGCTGCTCAACCGTGTAGATGGCACGCGAGAGCTCAATAGGCTCCGTGGACCCAATGGGCACCGCCTCGCCCTCAGTCGCACGCTCGGCCTCGTCCAAGTTAGACAGCGTAAGGATATCGTTGACAAGCGCTGCCAAGCGGCCCGCCTCACGATAGATACGACCGCCAAAGTTGCGCAGGTCATCCTCGCCCTCAACCATGCCGTTTGCGATGAGCTCGGCATAGCCCGAAATCGCCGTAAGCGGCGTCTTGAGCTCATGGGTGATATTCGCCGTGAACTCGCGGCGCATACGGTCGTTGTCCGCTAGCACCGCCATTTGGCGCTTGAGTTCCTGGCGCTGCGACTCGATACGCTCAAGCATGGGGACCATCTCGGCATAGGCGTGCTCATAGCTACGGCGCGGGTGGTCCAAATCCACCTCTTGCAACGGCGCGATGATGGCACGGGACTCGCGGCGCGCCATGAAAAACGAGAGTACCGCACCCGCTGCTGCGATAAGCAGCATCGGCGCCACCATCGACAGCAAAATCGCCGCAACGCCAGGCTGGGCCTGCGCCAAGCGGACGACCTGGCCGTTATCAAGGGTGACGGCGCGATACAGCATAATCTCGTCGAGCGTAGAGCTTGCGCGCTCCGCGGAACCCGAACCACTCTCAAAGGCCTCGATGACCTCGGGGCGATCGCCATGGTTGGGCAGTGTGGAAGGCGACGCCTCGTTGTCGTAGGCAACCGATCCATCCTTGTTAATCAGCGTGATGCGTAAGTCCTCGCGATCGAGGCTACGCAAGAACGGGATGGGCTCCTGCTGCTCGTCGAGGGCGGCAGCAATGAGCTCGGTTTCCTGCGCCAGATTGGCACTCGTGGCATCCGCCAAGGTGTTTTGCACAAAGAACGCACCCAGCACCGTAAACGCCACGATAACCGCCATGGCGCAAACAAAGATCGTCACAAAAACGCGGTGCGATAGCGTTTGTTTTCCCTGGGGGGCGAAGACCACGGGTTACTCCTCCGATGCGGTGGACGCGGTGTCGTCACCTTCGGCACCATCACCGGCAGAAGGCTCAGCCAAGCGGTAGCCCACGCCGCGCACGGTCTCGATGGCGCTGGCATGCTCGCCCAGTTTTTGGCGAAGCGTCTGCACGTGCACGTCAACGGTGCGCGAACCGCCGTCGAAGTCCCAGCCCCACACGCTCTGCAGCAACGACTCGCGGGTAAAGACCACGCCGGGCTTGCGCATGAGATACTCAAGCAGGTCGAACTCGCGCAGGGTGAGCTTAAGCGGCTCGCCGGCAACGGTCACCTCGCGATGGCTGGGCGAGAGCACGATGTCGCCCACACTGAGCACATCGCTCGCCTGCTTGACCATGCCGCCGCGACGCAGCAGTGCGCGGCAACGGCTCGCAAGCTCCATGAGCGAAAACGGCTTAGTCAGGTAATCGTCGGCACCGCCATCGAGCGCCATCACCTTGTCGAGCTCGGTGTCCTTGGCAGTAAGCATCATGATGGGCACCGTCGCCGTCAGGCGGTCGGCGCGCAGGCGACGCATAATCGCCAAACCATCGGTATCGGGCAGCATGATGTCGAGCAGGACGGCATCGGGTACCCGTCGCGCCACGGCGGCCTTAAACTCGCCGTCGCACGAAAAGCCCTCGGCCTCGATTCCCTGCTTGCGCAGCGCATAGACCGTCAAATCCCTGATGTTGTCATCGTCCTCGACGTAGTAGATCATGTTGAACCCCTTTGCGGCCGGCATGACCGCATCTTAACCCTAAAGGTACCTTTACGAGATGGTATCAGCCAAAACGTCCCGTCAAATAATCCGCTGTGCGCGAATCGGTCGGTTTTTTGAAGAGCTGAGCGGTGGGCGCGTGCTCCACCAGCTCGCCCAGCAAGAAAAACGCGACCGAGTCGGAGATGCGCGCCGCCTGCTGCATATTGTGCGTAACGACCACCAACGTGCAGGTCTCCTTGAGCTCGCAGGCAAGCTGCTCCACCACCAGCGTCGACACGGGATCGAGGGCGCTCGTGGGCTCGTCCATCAGCAGAATGTCGGGCTGCACGGCAAGTGCGCGGGCGATGCACAGGCGCTGCTGCTGTCCACCCGAAAGACCCAGGCCCGACTCTTTGAGCTTGTCCTTGACCTCATCCCATAGCGCAGCGCGACGAAGGGAGTCCTCGACCAGCTCATCGAGGACGGCGCGGTCGCGCACACCCATACCGCGAGGACCGTAGGCGACGTTGTCGTAGATGCTCATGGGAAATGGGTTGGGGCGTTGGAACACCATGCCCACGCGCTGGCGCAAACGGCAGATGTCGCAATCGCCCAGGATATCTTGACCATCGAGCGCAATCTTGCCCTCGATGCGGCAATCCTTGATGCCGTCGTTCATGCGGTTAAAGCAGCGCAGCAACGTGGACTTTCCGCAGCCCGAAGGCCCGATGAACGAGGTGATCTGCTTGTCGCGGATCTTGATATTCACGTCCTTGAGCGCATGGTGGTCGCTATAGAACAGGTCGAGGCCCTCGACGTCGATGCGCGTCGGCGAGGCGGCAAGATCCTCTGCCGTGGGGCGAGTCGCATCCCCAACCTCGCGCTCATGCGCGGCCTCGGCCTGCGCTTCCATGAGTTCTTCAAGCTCCGTGGGCTCCACAGCCGCAGCAGCCGTCATACCGCACACCTCCATATCGATATCAATTCAGCAGTATCGATAGTAGGAATCGCGGCTCATACGCACGTGAGCACATTGTCAAGTGTTTGTAAGGGCACGCTAGCTATGCGGCGGGCAGCTCGATGGTGAATATCGTGTGTTCGGGCGTCGATTCACATGCAACGGTACCGCCGTGTGCCGCGATGATCTCCTTGGCAATAGCAAGGCCCAAACCGGCACCACCGCGATTGGTCGCACGCGCCGCATCCAGGCGATAGAACTTCTCAAAGATCACCTTGAGCTTAGCCGCAGGGATAGGATCGCCCTGATTGATAAAGCGCACGCGCACGCCGCCATCGTCTTGGCGCCTGGCCTCAATCGTGATAGTCGAGCCCTCATAGCTATAGGCGACGGCGTTTTTCATGATGTTGTTAAACACGCGGGCCATCTTATCGCCATCCACGAGCACCGTCAGGCCCTCGCGAATATCAACCTGGGCTTCCTTATGTTGCTCGTTGAGGATGGGATAGAACTCGTCAGCCACCTGAGCCAGCAGCAACCCCAGATCAACATAGCCGCGCGTGAGCACGATATCGTGGAAGTCAAAGCGCGTGATATCGAAGAACTCTTCGATGAGTGCATCGAGCCGGTGCGCCTTGTCGAGCGCCACGCCCGTAAAGTGCGCACGTTGCTCAACCGGCAGCTCAGGAGCCTCTTGCAGCAGCGAAAGATAGCCCACCACACTGGCAAGCGGGGTGCGTAGGTCATGTGCCAAGTACGTGACCAGATCGTCCTTGCGATGGGACTCGTCACGCAAGGCCTGTTGCACCTTGCGCTCGCGATCGCGCACACGGTTGAGTGCGCCCTCGACCTCCAGGAAGTCGCCGTCGATGTTGTCCCAGGTGTCGGGGTGATCGATCAGGCGATCTTGAATACGAGCGGCCAGCACACAATCGGCATGCTGCTCGCCCTGCTCATAGCCCTGGTAGTACAGGGCGCGGCCGCAAAAGAACAGCACGCACACGGCAAGCGCCAGCACAAAGCCAAGCATGTTGAATACAAAGCCGGCATCGAACAGCACCGGCCCTTCGATGCCGCCGAGTGCCATGGCGTCAATCGCCAACGTCATGGCCCACGCGGCACCGCCAATCACCACGCAGCGGCGTACGATTTCAAATCGATCGATCAGCAAAAAGCCGACAAGCAGCACCGCCAAGATTCCAGCGATGTTATCGATGCCAATCAGCAGCAGGCTCAGCAAAAAGAGCAGCACCGTTGCAAGCGCGCGGTTGTCGACGACCGACCTCACGTATTCAAAGAGTCGATCGGGCACCTCGAATGCCTGCCTATCGTCTTTTGTCATATCCACTTCCCCACCATCAAAGGCGTTATTCGATTATGTAGCCGACGCCCCAGACGTTTTTGATAAAGCGCGGCTTTTGAGCGTCGTCGCCGATCTTTTCGCGCAGGTGGCGAATGTGCACCATCACCGTATTGTTGGAGCCGGGCATAAAATCCTCGTTCCACACCGCGCGGAACAGGTCCTCCACGGCCACCACGCTGCCGCGATGCTCGACCAGATACAGCAAGATGGAATACTCGATGGGCGTGAGGCGAACCGGTGAACCGTCCACTGTCACGGAACGAGCATCGCGGTTGATCTCAAGGCCGTCGAGCTGGATGGTCGGCGACTCGGCCGCCTGCGCGCGGCTACCGTAGCTGGTGTAGCGACGAAGCTGAGCGTGCACGCGTGCGATGAGCTCAAGCGGACGGAACGGCTTGACCACGTAATCGTCCGCGCCCAGCGAGAGGCCCTCGATCTTGTCAGTCTGCGAGTCTCGCGCGGTCAGCATGATGACGGGATACGTATGGTTGTTGCGGATGGTGCGCAGCAGCTCTGGCGTAAGTGCCTGCCTGCAGGCGACGCGCGTGGCAAGGCACGCTCCGGCGGGGAGGTTCCATACGGGGTGGCCCCATTCGCGCAGCATCTGACGCTCCTGGTCTTTGTGCCAGCCGGTTTCTAGCAGGGGCGAGCGCACGCCCAGCTGGGTGATGGCGCGCATGCCGGGACGAAAATCCTGCGCGTCGTCGGCGTTGCTGCCTTCGACCACGGTGGTGGCGCCTAGTTGGCGGGCGGTCTGGACAATGCTTGTGAACCCGGCGAGCTTGCAGTGGTAGCAGCGGTCTTGCGGGTTGGCGGCAACTTGGGGATTTGCAAAGGGGTCCAGCTTGACAACGGTTACGGGCAGCCCCAGCTGGGCGACGGCCGCGTTGAACGACTCGCGTTCCGGCGTGCCCAAAAAGGGCGTATCAAGGTGGATGAGCTGCGCGTTGTTGGGGATGAATCGCGCGCAGGCGGCGGCGAGAAACGTGCTATCGACTCCGCCGGAGAACCCGACGGCGACGGTTCCCGTGCTTTGCAGCAAGTCTTTGAGTGCATCAAGTTTATCTTGCAAGGTGGGCCCCTATTCATGAGGT
>URZR01000066.1 GCA_900552425.1 uncultured Collinsella sp.
GTAGTGGTGATATTGTACAATCTGATAACTGGTTCTCCTTTCAAGGTCCTCGCGGCGCCAGGCGTGCCCGGCAAAGAGGATCTCCCCGGCTGTCGGCCGCAACATCCCGCAGATCATCTTGAGCGTTGTCGACTTGCCGGCGCCGTTGGGACCGAGCAGCCCGTACACCTCGCCCTCGCGGATATGAAGGCTCACGTCGGCCACGGCGTCCTGCGCCTGGTCGCCGCGGCCGAAGCGCTTGGTGAGCCCACGCGTCTCGAGCATGTAACCCATGGGTTTATCCTTTCTCTTCCGGGAGCGCGGGCCGAGTCACCGTGCCCGCGCGCCTTACCTTTCGGGTTCACCATCCATGGTGGGGCGCGTTTCTAACGAAGCCGTAACGGCCGTTGGGCTCTTTTGGTGCCAGCCCTTCTCGACCCGCGCATCATGATTAATTTGCTTAAAGCAACAACTTTCCCGATCGATGTAATCACCGAATCAAAACGTGTACATCACCCTCCAAAACCGACATTTTTCGGCATGTTTGGAGGCTGATGTACACGAATGTGAAATCCACCGCCGCCCAAAAGCGCCTTCCTCATGTCTGGACTCTCTATGCTTACGCTGGATAGACATCGCAGGAACGGGTATAGTAGCGAAAGTTTTGTCGTTAACCAGCGGGGGAGTCCTGTGGGCATCAAAAAGAAGATCAAAAAGGAGCTTATCGGCACTTCCGATTACCCGTCGAATAAGATCTTTACGATCTCCAATTTCATCACCTTTACGCGCCTGATCCTCACCCTGGTATTTCTGTACCTGTTTGTGACGGATAACAACCGCGTCATCGCCATCGTTATCTACGCCGTTGCCGCCTCTACCGACTGGATGGACGGTCAGATCGCCCGCATGACCAAGACGGTCTCGTGGCTCGGCAAGGTCATGGATCCCATCTGCGACCGTGCGCTGCTGTTCACCGGCGTACTTGGGCTGGTGGTCCGCGGAGAGCTGCCCATCTGGGTCTGCGTGCTCATTATTGGCCGCGACATCTATCTGGGCATCGGCACGCTTATCGTTCGTCATTATCACCGTCGCCCCATCGATGTCGTCTTTCCCGGAAAGATTGCCACTGCACTGCTCATGACCGGCTTCTCGCTCATGCTGCTCGGGTTCCCCGTTATTGACGGCCTGCATCTTTTACCTTCAACCCTTACGGCCTTCCCGGGCCTCAACGGAAGCTCGGTGCCCCTCGGCATCTTCTTTGTGTACGGCGGCGTGATCTTCTCCATGCTCACGGCTGTCATCTATTCCATTAAGGGCGGAGTGGCCATTAAACAGGCTCTCGCGCATCCCGAGGACGAGGACATCGACTTTCTGAACCCTGAAATCGAAGACTGATTCGTTGGGGTATGATTACGTACGGTTCATTATTTGCGGCACGTCCGCGATAAGTTAGGGGTTGTCATGGACAACATGGTTAACAATATGCCTCAGAATGATAAGACTGCTGACGCTACCTGCGTATTCCGCGTGCCTTCAAGCGACGTCACCGTTCCCGACCTCATGGCCAACGTGCGCATCACCGCACCCGTTCTGTCCATCGTCAAGGGTCCGCAGACTGGTGCCGCCTTTGAGCTCGAGGACGACGTGACCACCATCGGCCGCGATCCTGCGAACGGCATCTTCCTCAATGACATGACCGTTTCGCGTAGCCACGCGCGCATTATTCGCGAGGGCCTCGGCGCTCGCATTGAGGACCTGGGCTCGCTCAATGGCACCTGGGTCGACGGCGCCATTGTCAACGCGGCCCCGCTGCACGATGGTTCTTCCGTCCAGATCGGTACGTTTACGCTCATCTACCACGAGAGCACGCCGGAGCGCATCGAAACCGGTGAGTAGGGCATGGCCGAACGCAACTATCTGAGTATCGGCCAAGTCGTCAACCTTCTTCGAGGCGCATACCCCGATCTTTCGAACTCAAAAATTAGATTTCTAGAAGATGAGGGGCTCATTACCCCTCATCGTACGCCTAAGGGATACCGTCAATACTCTAAGGAGGACGTTGATCGCCTGGAGGTCATCCTGCATTTGCAGAAGACCCGCTACATGCCGCTCAACGTGATTAAGCAGCGCTTGGAAAACGCCACGGACCTGTCAACGCTCGCCTACGAGGTGGGCTTGCTGTCCGATGTTCCGCTCAAGACGGAGCCCAAGGAGACTAAGCAAAAGCTGCATCCCATCGAGACCATTCCCGATATGCTGGGCGTCGAGATTTCGTTTATCCGCTCGCTCGCCGAGAACGACCTCATTCGCATCATCAAGAGTCCGCAGAATCGTGAGCTCGTCGATGGTCGCGATTTTCCAATCATCCGCTACTGCTCCGAGCTGTCACGCTTCCATATCGAGCCCCGCAACCTGCGTCAGTACGTGTCTTCCGCCAACCGCGAGTCCTCGATGTTTGAGCAGGTGCTCGTGAGCATGCTCGGCATGGATACCTCCGATGACGAGCGCGACGCCAAGCTCGAGCGTGCGTTTAAGAAGCTTCACGACCTGACCGAGGGTGTGCACACTGCGCTGCTCAAGAACCGCGTTTTTGAGTCGCTCAACGCCGTGGTCGAGGACGCCGACATCGATGCACTCGATGAGGAAATCACTCGCTCCGAGTCCACCAAAGCCAAAAACGAAGAGATAGCCACGCCGGCTTCGCACGAGGATTCTCTCGTAAAGCCGCTCAAGGTCGTCGCCCCTTCGCACTCCGGCACCGCCACGGCGGGCAAATAACCGCTGCCGCTTCTCCGGCAACCCATTGAAAGGTCATGCAATGTACGACTTCGAATCTCAAATCGTCGACATCCCCGACTATCCCGAGCCCGGAGTCGTCTTTAAAGACATCACGCCGCTCTTTGGCAATCCCGAGGCGCTCAAAGCCATGACCGATGCCCTCGCCGAGCACTTTGCCGGCATGGGGATCACCAAGGTCGTGGGTCCCGAGGCTCGCGGCTTTATGGTTGGCGTACCGGTGGCTGTAGCCCTTGGCGCCGGCTTTGTTCCCGCACGTAAACCGGGCAAGCTGCCGCGCGAGACCGTAAGCCAGAGCTACGAGCTCGAGTACGGCACCGATTCAATTGAGATCCATGCCGACGCTATCAGCTCTAAAGATACCGTGTTGATTCTGGACGACTTGGTCGCGACGGGCGGAACCGTCGAGGCAACAGGTAAACTGGTGCGAGATATGGGCGCAAAGCTTATCGGTTACGGTTGTATACTTGAGCTTGCGTTTCTCAACCCGCGCGAGAAGCTCACGCCGTCTGATGACGATGTGGAGCTCTTTAGCCTGGTGACGGTAGGCTAGCCGTTACCCTTAGTTACTGGAAAGGAAGCTACATGCGCACAGCAAACACGCACAAAAATATGGCACGCTGCGCTGCTACGGCAACCCTCGCTTGTGTTTTGGGCTTGGGCCTCGCGGCTCCTGCCTACGCCGATACCGCATCCGACCTTGCCGCTGCTCGTACGAAACTCGAGCAGATCGGCACCCAAACCCAGCAGATTTACGATGAGCTTGCCACGCAGACGCAGGCGCTCGATCAGACTGCCGGCGAGATCACGCAAAAGCAGCAGGAGATCGCCGATGGTCAGGCCAAGCTCTCGACCTATGTCGCCGGCGAGTACAAAACCGGCGGTCTGAGCCTGCTTCAGGTTTTGACGGGTGTCGATGATCTGAGCGATATGCTCAACCGTCTGTTCTACTACGGCAAAGTTTCCGATAAGCAAGCTCAGACCATTCAAGAGGTCAAGGAGCTTAAGCAGCAGCTCACCGATAAGCAGGCCGAGCAGGAGAAGAACGTCGCCGCGACGCAAAAGAAGGTCGACGAGCTTAACGCCCAGCAGGCTGAAGCCCAGAACGTCGTAAATTCCCTGGATTCGCAGCTGCAGGCCGAGCTTGCCGCCGAGGCCGAGGCCAATGCCGCGCTGCAGGCCGGCATCAACGCTAGCACCGCCGAGAAGGCCACGGTGAGCAACGAGACTGCCGGTACGACCGAGAACACCAACAATGGCGGCCAGACCAACAATAACAACAACCAGGGCGGCAACACGCCGGCTCCCGCACCGCAGCCTGCCCCCACGCCCGCTCCGGCTCCCACGCCTTCGGCACCGAGTCAGTCTGTTGATGGTGGCTCCGTTGTTTCGCGCGCCTACAGCAAGCTCGGCTATGCGTATTCTTGGGGCGGCATTGGACCGAACAGCTTTGACTGCTCCGGTTTTGTAAGCTATTGCCTCACGGGACGCTACTGCCGTCTGGGCACCACGGTCGACTTCATGGGTTGGACCCGTGTGTCCGATCCGCAACCCGGCGATGTTGTGGTTAACTCCTACCATACCGGCATTTATATCGGTAATGGTCAGATGATCCATGCTTCCGACTACAA
This sequence comes from uncultured Collinsella sp., assembly GCA_900552425.1. Classification (GTDB taxonomy): domain Bacteria; phylum Actinomycetota; class Coriobacteriia; order Coriobacteriales; family Coriobacteriaceae; genus Collinsella. The sequence goes on from URZR01000066.1 coordinate 4,407, forward strand.
AACGGGCGTCATCATCAGCTCCGTTGCCGCCGGCATGAACAACAACTATATCTTCGTGCGCTACTAAGTCACTCTGTATAGCAAACGAAGGTGAACCTCGTGGCCTTTGAGCTGCGAGGTTCATTTATTTATGACCGTGCTCCATACATGATCCTAATGTGCTAGTTTTCAATACTAGATGCACGCTTCATCGGTGAGCAATATAGCTATAATGATTGAGAAGCATATAGAAAGGACCCTCTATGAGCTGGGCACTTATCTCCGATTCGAGCTGCAATCTCCGCGATTGGAACCCGACCGCGCCCCATACCACCTTTGCATTTGCACCCCTCAAAATACGAGTGGGGGAGCGCGATTTCGTCGATGACCTCACGCTCGACGTTCACGAACTCAATTGCGCCGTGCAGGCGGAGTCGAGCGCTTCTTCGAGCGCCTGTCCGAGCGTAGGCGAGTGGACCGAACTCTTTAGACTTGCCGACAAGATGATTTGCATGCCCATCTCGGAGGGCGTATCGGGGAGCTATAACGCCGCCGCCACGGCACGCGATTTGGTTCTTGCCGAGGAACCGGACCGACAGATCCATCTGGTCAATTCACGCGCAGCCGGCGGCAAAATGGACCTGATTTTTTTGCTGTTCGACCGCTATCTCGCAAGCAATCCAGACGTTTCATTTGAGGAAGCCTGTGGCTATTTTGATGAGCTGGAACAGAACAGCAAGATCCTATTTAGCCTGTGCAATTACGAAAACCTTGCGAAGGCCGGACGTATCCCCAAGGCGGCCGGCGTTATTGCCAATAAACTCAACATTCGAGTTTTAGGCACGGCAAGCGAGGCGGGGGAGATTAAGCTCGTTGGTCACACCCGTGGCGAAAAGAAGATGCTTGGCAAGATTGTCGACACCATGGAGGCCGAGGGCTTTACCGGCGGCGAGGTTGTCATCGACCATGTCGAAAATGAGGCGGGCGCCCAGGCACTTGCAAGCCGCATTGTAGAGCATTGGCCTGGCTCCAAGACCATTATCATGCCCTGCAATGGACTGGATTCATACTATGCCGAGATGCACGGTCTTATTATCGGCTACGGCATGGGCGTGGCTTCGGGTCGATAATGTCCAAATAAACAAACGTGCAGGCGGGACAAAGTGTCTGATGGCTCTTTGTCCCGCCCGTCCTGTACGTCGGCTAGCTATTAAACCCATTGAACTTTAGGTAGCTCATTAGATACGCCTTCGATACAAAAGACGATACCGCGCTGCGAACGAGCAGCGACTCGCGTGTGACCTGATGAGCTGTATCGGGTACAGGAACCTGCTCAATTGAAAAAGCCGCACGAATCGATGCCTCGAGCTGATCAATCACATAATCAAAGGCGGTCGGTGCATCGTAGCTCAGGCGCTGAATGTTAAAGAGCGCCTGAACCGCAGCGATGGGCAGCACCTGCTTAAAGATACAAATGGCGATGAGACGCGCAATCTGCTCACGGCCATATTGCTTTTTTACCGGAGCAGGTACCAGACCGATCTTCACGTAGTTGTTGATCATGGAGGGCGTAATAACGGGCTGGTCCAAACAAATCGAAAGCGGTTCCATCCACAGTTCGATGTACTCAATGACCTGATCACGGTAGAGCGTTACATTCGGCAACTGGTTATAGCGCGGCAAGCTGAGCGTATTGAGTTTGCGAACTATATCAGACTGGATAAATGCATCAGGTAGCACCGTTGGCTGAATATCCTCTGGGCTAATGCTAGCCGACGTATCGGACATAGGAATGACATGTTTAACGTGATTCATATGGTGCCTCCGTTCGTTTTCAATATTGTATTCTAGATTATCTAGTTTTGCATATCACAATGAACGGCATGATCGTCGGCTTTGGCTCGGGTCAAGCCACAGGATAGCTGGCCCATTTTTTACACAACAAAACGTCCCGCGGCAACGTTGTATCAAGCTCCTTGCCGCAGAACGTTTAAGTAACATAACAACCTTACATAAGATATATTATCGTACTTATCCGCGTAGGAAAGCGTATGCGCTGGTAGCTGCTATGGCTCCGTCCGAAACGGCGGTCACAACTTGGCGTAATCGCTTAGAACGGATATCGCCGGCAGCAAATAAGCCAGGCGTGCGGGTGACCATTGATTCGTCGGTCACAATGCCGCCGTCGGGCGCCAGATCCGCCAGATGTTCTACAAGCTCGGTATGGGGCTGCGTGCCAGCAAAGACAAAGATACCAAACGAACCAGGATCGAAGGACTCGGAATAGGTTTCACCGGTGTCGTTGTCCTTAAATGTGATAGTCGTCGGCATGGCCTCGCCCGATAGTTCCACAATACTAGTTTGGTACCTAACTGAAATATTATCTTTTGCGAGCACCTTTTGAACCACGCCATCGGGGGCACGGAACTGATCGCGGCGCAAGACGATGGTCACGCTGCTGGCAATTTCTGACAAGAACAGGGCTTCCTCGCAGGCAGCATTGCCGCCGCCGATGACAAAGACCTGCTTACCACGAAAGAACATGCCGTCGCATGTCGCGCAGTACGAAACGCCACGACCGCGATACGTATCCTCGCCAACAAAACCAGCAAATCGCGGCATGGCACCCATGCAAGCGATAACGCTCGAGGCCAGCGTATCGCCCGTATCGTGATGCACCGTAAACAGCGCTGTATCGGCATCGTACTCGATGCCCGTCGCCATGCTCCACGTAACCTGCGCTCCCAGGCCCTCTGCATGTTGCTGAAAACGCTCGCCAAGCTCGGCACCGCTCAAGAGCGGAATGCCCGGATAATTCTCGACCTCATTGGTTGTGGCGATCTGTCCTCCCGACATGCCTTGCTCTATCACGGTCGTCGTTAGGTTGGCGCGCGCCGCGTAAATGGCTGCAGCATAGCCCGCAGGGCCGCCACCGATAATCGCAACATCAATCGGCTGATCGGTAGTCATGGAATGTCCTCTCGTCGAAACATTGACGTTCTTTGCGCTCTTACCCAAATTTAGACGAACGTGACACTCATGCACTACAATGATTCCTTGCGAAACAAAGATGAAGGGGAGTTATCGATGGATCAAACGCAGACGAGCAATGACGCTCCCCTGCCCACGCACAGCACTCCCCAATCGGAGCAAACCACGCTCTTGGCTCAACAAAAACCTCTCGTGACCATCGTGCACGCCTCGGTCGGCTCGGGCCACAAGGCCGCCGCAAATGCGATTGCGCAGGCATTCGACCTCATCCGCGGCACCAATAGCATCCCCGAAGATGTTGAGATTGACGTGCTCGATATCCTTGATTTTGGACGCATAAAATTCGACGGCAACAAAACGGCCGCTTCGTTTACCGGCGCCACGCGCCCAATTTATGACTTGACCTGGCGTTATACCCTTACCGGACACCTGCTTTGGGGCGGTGGCACGGCATGGTCGCGCATCATGTTCCCCGCATTTAACGAATACGTTCGGACTCGCAGGCCCATTGCCGTGATAGCCACGCATATCACGGCAGCCAACGTTGCCGTTGGTGCGCGCGTCATTACGGGCATCGACTATCCCGTCATTTGCGTGCCAACCGATTACGAGGTCGAGGGTTGGTGGCCCCATAAGGACACCGACCTCTTCTGCGTGGCAAACGAGTTTATGGCCGAGACACTTCGCCCCCGTAAGGTTCCCGAGGCCAAGATCCGCATTACGGGCATCCCCATTCGCGCTGGGTTTGATACGGGCTACAATCGCGAGGAAGAACTTGAGAAGTTCAATCTCCCCACCGGCAAGACCATTGTGCTGGTAATGGCCGGCGCCAGTTTGCCTCAACCGTACGTTCGCTTTCGCGCGGAGATGGACCGCACCCTCCCCTTCCTGCGCAGTTTCGAGGACATGCACTTTGTCTTTTTGCCGGGCAAGGATGCCGAATATGCCACTCGCCTCAAAACGCTCTTCGATGCCATGAAACTCGAGAACGTCACGGTTCTTGACTATGTCGATGACATGGCAGCGCTCATGCACGGCTGCGACCTGGCAATTCTCAAATCGGGCGGACTCACCGTTACCGAATGCCTGTGCGCACACCTGCCGATGATTCTGCTAGGAAAGTCCTATGGCCAGGAAAAGGCCAACACCACCATGCTCACCGGCATGGGCGCCAGCATGCATGTCACCACCGCACGCGAACTCATCGTGACGTTGCGCCATCTCCACGATCATCCGGAGTCGCTCAAGGCACTGCTCATCAATGGCGAAGTACTGCGCCGACCACGCGCAGCCGAGGATATCGCCATCGCAACCATGGAACTTGTAGGCAAGCCCCAAAAACGTAAACGAGCCTTTTGCCGCTTCTACTGGGGCGATAAGCCAGCGCATATCCGCTAGGCGAAAGTCCGCTGCTCGGCGGGAGCCGCCCATATATCATTCCATGCTCAAAC
>URZR01000067.1 GCA_900552425.1 uncultured Collinsella sp.
ATAAACGACAGCACGAGCGACGTGTGGTATCCCTTTCGCATGCGATCGTAATTGCGCGCACCAAAGTTCTGCGCCGAGAACGTGGTGATCGACACGCCGAGCGCCTCGGTCACCATCCAGATAATGCCGTCCAGGCGGCCGGAAAGGCCCCAAGCGGTCGTGACATCGGCACCAAACGAGTTGACCGACACCTGAATCAAAACGTTGGAGATCGAATACGCCGCAGACTGAACGCCCAGCGGAAGACCACACGAAAGCATGCTCTTGCAAATGCCGCGATCGATACCGAGCTTGGATAGCGACAACCGCCACGCACCCGGAGCGCGCATCATACGAACCAGAATCATCGTGGCATTGGTGCAGATAGTCAGCGCCACCGCGATGCCGCAGCCCAGCGCTTCCATGTGCAGCACGGCGACAAAGAGAATGTCGAGCGCCACGTTGACGAAGCAGCCGGAGGCAATAATGACCGCCGGACCGCGCGTGTCGCCCACGGCGCGCAACAACGCCGTCCCCATATTGAGCAGCAGCGCCGCAACCATGGCGGCAAAATAGCAACGAGCATAGGCCACGCCCTCGGCCAATAGTTCATGCGGCGTGTTCATAAGTACCAGCATGGGCTCAACGAACACTATGCCAAGAATCGAGAAAACGATACCGCCCACCAGCGCGAGCGTCATGGCCGTATGGACCGAACGACTCAATCGCTCATCATCGTGCTGACCAAAATACTGACCGGTAATGACCGCGCAGCCAGCGCCAACGCCAACGCAAAAGCCAATGCAGAGCTCGGTGAGCACCATCGTGGCTTGAATGCCACCCAGCGCGAGCTTGCCGCCAAACTGGCCGACGATATACGTACCAATAAGCGTGTAAGCCTGCTGAAAAAACGAGCTAAAGAAGATAGGGACGCACAGCGACAGCAGCTGTTGCCAAATGACACCCTGCGTTACATCGATAGCCGTAGATTTCTTAGCCACACGCCCTCCCCACCAGCGTACGTCAAACAACAAAACGGCAATTTAAGACCAAAGCCAATACCAGCTTAGCACCGACCGACGTCGGCCGAAACGCCCCGAACCAGAGCCCGGTGCTAACTATCTGCCTAGTGATACAGCCCCGGCTGGTAGTGGTACTCGTTGCTCACATGCGGGCACAGCTGCCAAAAGGCAACAGCGCTTGCCGCAGCCACGTTGAGTGAATCGACCCCATGCGCCATCGGAATACGCACGGCGCGGTCGCAGCCTGCAATGGTCTTGGCGCCCAAGCCAGCACCCTCGGTGCCCATAAAGATTGCCAGGCGGTCAATCTCCTGGAGCGCGGGATCGTCCAGCGACACCGAATCATCCGTCAACGCCATAGCGGCACACGAAAAGCCGGCATCGTGTAGCGCCGCCAGCCCATCATGCGGCCATACGCGCGCTTCGCTGCCAATGCGTGTCCAGGGCACCTGGAACACCGTGCCCATGCTCACGCGGACCGAGCGACGGTACAGCGGGTCACAGCAAGTGGGGCTCACCAAAATACCGTCGACGTTCAGCGCAGCCGCCGAGCGGAAAATTGCACCGACGTTGGTATGGTCGACAATGCCCTCGAGCACGCACACGCGCACCGGGCGCTCCCCCGCCGCCTCGACGACGCCGCCCAAGAACTCATCAACCGGAATCTGTCGCGGGCGACGAAATGCCGCGAGCGCACCGCGCGTCACGTTAAAACCCGTCAGACGCTCCATAAGCTCCATCGAGACAACGAACACGGGAACCGGACCCGCGCCCTCGCGTACCGCCAGGCGCTCAAACAGCGGCATCATCTGGTCGAGCCAGCGCTCGCCCAAAAGAAAGCTCACCGGCTCGTATCCGGCGCGAACCGCACGTTCGATGACCTTGGCACTCTCGGCGATAAAAATGCCCTTCTGCGGCTCCAGCACGCAGCGCAGCTCACGCTCGGTCAGTCGCACGTAGGCATCAAGCCGCTCGTCCTCGAGCGAATCGATTCGCAGCACCTCAACGGCATCAGTCATAGCAGCCAGCCCGCACCTTTCTTTACAGCGCATCTATACCAAACGAGGCGACGCTAAGCGCCGCCCCATGCATTCAAACAATCCGATGATACCGTTCACGCCGGACGATTTACGCCTCAACGCGACGATACGTTACGAACTCATAATCGACACCCTCGTCGCCCTCGCCCGAGGCAATCGTGGCAACACCGCCACGCCGCGCAATCTCCCACGCGGGATCGGCATCCAGATCGGGAAAATACGTATCCACGTCATGCACGCAATGGTCATGCGTAACCTCGGCCTCCACGCAATACGGCAAAAACTGTCGATATACCTCGCCGCCGCCAATCACCCACGCAACGGTCTCATCGGCTACCGCGGCGAGCGCTTCGTCGATGCTATGCACCACGTCGACGCCCTCGGGAGCAAAGTCCTCATCGCGCGTGAGCACGATATTGCGGCGGTTCTTAAGCGGACGCCCGCCGGGAAAACTCAGCAGCGTCTTGCGTCCCATAATGACCGGGCAACCTTTGGTGCACGCCACAAAATGGCGCATATCGGAGCGATTGGACACGACCATGTCACCCTCGCACCCAATGCCCCAATCGTCACACACGGCGACAATAGCGGAAAGCTTGCACGTCATGCGCGTCACCTACACCGCAATGGGGATGTTCTTGACCTGCGGACCGTGCTCATAGCCCTCGACAATCAGATCATCGGTCGTAAACGCATAGAAATCATGCACATCGGGGTTGAGCGTTACCTTGGGAGCCGCAAACTGCGGACGCTCGATAAGCTCGCGGATGATATCGACATGACGGTCGTAAATGTGGGCATCGGCGATCACATGCAGCAGCTCGCCAGCGATCATATCGACCGACTGCGCGACCATCATCAGCAAAATGGCGTACTGGCACACATTCCAGTTGTTCGCAGCCAAAATATCCTGGCTGCGCTGGTTGAGAATCATGTTGAGCGTCGGTTTATCATCCTGCGGGCGCTGCGTCACGTTATACGTCACGCTGTAGGCGCACGGATACAGGTGCATCTCGGACAGGTCGCTAAACACGTAGGTATTCGTCATAATGCGGCGGCTGTACGGCGTGTTCTTAAGGTCGTACAGCACGCGATCCATCTGATCGAAGTCACCCTCGGCATAATGGCTCTTCTGCCCAATCTGATACCCGTAGGCCTTGCCGATGGAGCCAGTCTCGTCGGCCCACTCATCCCAAATATGGCTGTTGAGGTCATGCACGTTATTGGACTTCTTTTGATAGATCCACAGGATCTCATCCATGGCAGATTTGAGGGCCGTACGACGCAGGGTAAGCGCCGGAAACTCCTCACGCAGGTCGTAGCGTGCCGTGACGCCAAAGTTTTTAATGGTATAGGCAGGGGTGCCGTCCTCCCACACCGGGCGGACCTTTTGGCCCTCGGTGGTGGTGCCATGGTCCAGAATATCGCGGCACATGGCTACAAACTGTTGATCAGCCTTGCTCATTGACCCTCCTGTCAGTCGCCTATAAGCGAGATTCATTGTAGCCCAGGCGCAAGCGGCCCCACAGCCCTAACATAAGCCCTCATTTTCTGACATATGCCAGAAATTCCTTGCGTAAATCCGCACGGTCGTTATTCTATTGTTGACATATGTCAGATATGGAGAGTGTATGGCAGGAAGACGTGAAAAATTGCGCCGCGTCGGGATCATCCCCGAATATCGCGGTTTTACCCCCGATGGCCTTGCCAGCGGAGAGGCCATCGACATGACGGTCGACGAACTCGAGGTCCTGCGGCTATGCGACCTGGAAGGCCTCAATCAGGAGGCCGTCGCAAAGCACATGGGCATCGCGCGCGCCACGGTGGCGGCAATTTGCAGCCGAGCGCATCGCAAGGTGGCAAATGCGCTGGTCAATGGTCGGGCGCTCATCATCGAGGGCGGCAATATCGCGTACTCCCCCATCACCACAACGACGGCCGTATGGCCAGCAAAGGAGATCGGCACCATGAGAGTGGCAACCACGTATGACAACGGCAACATCTTTATGCACTTTGGCCGCAGCGAGCAGTTCAAGATCTACGACATTCAGGACGGCAAGGTGCTCAGCGAGCAGGTCGTGGGCACCGGCGGCACCGGCCACGGTGCCCTTGCGGGCCTGCTCGCCAACGGCGGCGTGGACACGCTCATCTGCGGCGGCATCGGCGGTGGCGCTATCAACGCGCTTGCCCAAGCCGGCATCAAGGTATACGCGGGTGCCCAAGGCAGCTGCGACGCTTGCGTCGAGGCCCTTATCGCCGGCACGCTCGCACAGAACGGCGAGGCCACGTGCGGCTGTCACGGCCACGACCACGAGCACACTCACGAGCATGGCGATTCCTGCGGCTGCCACGGCCATCACGAGCACGAGGGCCACGAGGGCTGCGGCTGCCACTAACGGCACGGCACCGCGAGCTCGGGGCGCGACGCCAAACGCAACCCAACAAACAAAGCCAACAGCAAAGGCCACCCGGTAGCTTCCGAGCGGCCTTTGCCATATCAAGCTGGAATTACAGCTCTATTTCTTATTGCGCATCTGCGCTTCCATCTGGCGCAGCAGCTCCATATCGGACTTGGGACCGCCCATTCCCAAGCCGCCCATGCCGCCCAGACCCATAGCGTCCAGCCCAGGGATATTGGGCATGCGCATCTTCTTGCCCTTCTTACCCTTTTTGCCCTTTTTGCCGCCGGCCTGTGCCTGATTGGCCATCGTGCGCATGCGGCCCATCATCTTATTCATCTCGCCCCACTGCTTCATAAGGCCGTTGACCTCGGTGGGGGTTACGCCGGCGCCCTTGGCAATGCGGGCGCGGCGCTGGCCGTTGATGATGGAGGGGCGCAGGCGTTCCTCCTTGGTCATCGACATAATGATGGCCTCGTTCTTGTCGAAGATGCCCTCGTCCAGGTTGCCGCCCATCTGGTTGAGCGCGCGCTGGCCACCGGGGAGCATGCCGAGAATGCCCTTCATGCCGCCCATCTTCTTAACGGCTTTCATCTGGTCGAGCATGTCGTTCATGGTAAAGCCCTCGCGCAGCATGCGCTCGGCGGCCTCGAGCTGCTCGGCATCGGCGGCCTCCTGGGCCTTCTCGATAATACCGACGACGTCGCCCATGCCCAAGATTCGCTTGGCCATACGGTCGGGGTAGAACGGCTCCAGCGGATCGGGCTTCTCGCCCATGCTCACGAACTTGATGGGCTTGCCGGTCACCTGGCGCACGGAAAGCGCGCCGCCACCACGGGCATCGCCGTCGAGCTTGGAGATGATCACGCCGTCAAAGTCGGTGCGCTCGGCGAAGGTCGAGACGACGTTGACGATATCCTGGCCGGTCATGGCATCGACGACCATCAGCACCTGATCGGGCTTGACGGCCTTCTTGATGTCCACGGCTTCCTGCATCATCTGCTCGTCGATCTGCAAACGACCGGCGGTATCGACGATGACCACGTCACGCAGGTGGTCGACGGCCTCCTGAATAGCGCCCTTGGCGATGTCGACCGGGTGTGCACCGTCGCCACGGAAGACCGGCACGCCGATCTCTCCGCCAAGCGTGGCTAGCTGGTCGGCTGCGGCGGGACGGTAGACGTCGCACGCGGCGAGCAGCGGCGAGCGGCCCTGCTTCTTGAGCAGGTAGGCCAGCTTTACGGCCGCCGTGGTCTTACCGGAGCCCTGCAGGCCCACGAGCATGATGACGTTGGGGATACGGTTGCTAAAGACGAGCTTGCTCTCGGTGGAGCCGAGCATCTCGGTGAGCTCGTCGAGCACGATCTTGACGACGTTTTGCGCCGGCGACAGCGACTCCATGACCTCGGCGGTCATGCAGCGCTCCTTGGTCTTGGCAACGAACTCCTTGACGACCTTAAAGTTAACGTCGGCCTCGAGCAGCGCCATGCGAATGTCGCGCATGGCCGAAGTAATATCGGCCTCGGTCAGCTTACCCTTGCCGCGCAGGCGGTCAAATGTGTCGTTGAGGCGATCGCTCAGAGAATCAAACACTGGTTACTCCTTAATTGGACTCGCCCACCAGGGCGCGGCAGAAATCTTTGGCATTGAACTCCTGCAGGTCATCGACCTGCTCGCCCACGCCAATGCGCAGGATCGGGAGCTTGAGTTTTTCGGCCACGGCCATGGCGATGCCGCCCTTAGCCGTGCCGTCGAGCTTTGTCATGATAATACCGTCCAGACCCAGCGCCTCGTTAAACTCGAGCGCCTGGTTCAGACCGTTTTGGCCCGTCGCGGCATCGATTACGAGGACGACCGAGACAGGCATGGGGCCGGCGGCCATATTGGCGGCGCGCTTACGCGTCACGTTGACCACTTTGGCAAGCTCGCGCATGAGCTCGGGGCTTGTGTGCAGACGGCCGGCGGTATCGATGAGCACCAGGTCGCTGCCGCGCTTATCGGCCTCGTCGAGCACGTCATAGCACACGCTCGCCGGATCGGAGCCGCGGTCACGCTTAATAACCGGTACGCCGGCACGCTGGCCCCACACATCGAGCTGCTCGATGGCGGCGGCGCGGAAAGTGTCGGCCGAACCGATCACCACGTTCTTGCCGCGGGCAGCCATGGCGCTCGCAATCTTGCCGACCGTTGTGGTCTTGCCGGCGCCGTTGATGCCCACAAACAGCACGCAGCTCGGCGTATCGGAAAACGGATCACGCTCAACAGGCACAAAATGGCCCTCGAGCTGCTCGGCCAGGGCGCGACGAAGCTGCGGGGCGGTCTTGAGGTTCTTCTTGGCGGCGGCGTCACGCAGGTCATCGGAGACCTGAATGGCGACCTCGGCGCCCATGTCACCCATGACGAGGGTGTCCTCAAGATCCTCCCAAAAATCCTCGTCGACCTCGCCGCCAAAGTAGAAGACCTCGTTGAGGGCCTCGCGGCTGCGCTCAAGTCCGCGCGAGAGTGCGTCAAAGAATCCCATTATGCATTCACGACCTTTCCGGTTTCGCGATCGAGTTTTTGCGAGACGACGCGACTGACGCCGTCGGCTTGCATCGAGACGCCGTAGAGGACGTCAGCATCCTCCATAGTACGGCGCTGATGCGAGATTACCAAGAGCTGCGTATCGGAACGCAGCACATCGAGGGCGCCGATGAGCTTGGACAGGTTGGCGTCGTCGAGCGCAGCCTCGACCTCGTCCAGCACATAGAACGGCACCGTGCGCGTACGGTATACGGCAAAGAGCAGGGCGAGCGCCGTCAGGCTCTTCTCGCCGCCCGACATGAGCATCATCTTGGTGATGCGCTTGCCGCGCGGTTGGGCCACGACCTCGATACCCGTCTCGGCCGGGTGCTCGGGGTCGGTCATCTCCAGATGAGCCTGGCCGCCCGGGAAGAGCATGGCGAAGATCTCGCGGAAGTTCGCATCAACCTTCTCAAACGTCACCAGGAACGCCTTGCGCATCTTGCGGTCGATGGCCACCGTGATCTTGGTGAGCGCCTTGCGCGCGCTCTCCAGATCGGCAAGTTGCTCCTCGATGTAATCGGCACGGCGCTTGAGCTGCTCGTACTCCTCCATGGCGACTTGGTTCACAGGGCCCAGGTTGTTGATCTGGCGCACGAGCTGGTTGAGCTCGCGCTCGGCGGCGTCGCGGTCGGTAGGCGCAGGAAGCATGAGCGCTTCCTCGAGCACCGTGGTGCCATCGGCGGTGATGGCCTTGATGGCAGCCTCGACCTGTACCTCGAGCTTGCCGCGCGCCACCTTGAACTCATTTTGCGTCGTGGCGGCAACATCGACCCGCTCTTTGGCGCGGGCGACCTCGGTCTTGGCGTCCTCGATGGTCTTCTTGAGCGAGGCCGAGTCCGCCTCCTCGAGCGACGCCTGGTCGCGCAGGCGCGCAGCCCAATCCGACGCGCGCTCCAGCAGGGCCGAATAGCGCTCGTGCATGGGGTCGACACGCAGGCGCAGGAGCTCGAGCGAGCGCGAGGCCTGGCGCGTTCCGCGGATACGGCGGTCGATGCCCTCCAGGCGATGCTCCAGATCGGGCACGCGGCCCTTCAGCGAACGAAGGCGCTCGCTGGTCTGGGCCAGGCGAACCTTGGCGTCGGCGAGTTTGCCGGCTGCCTCGGAATCGTCGCGGCGCACGCGATCGAGCTCGTCGTTGGCCTCGGCAATCTGCAAGCCTAAGTCGCTCGCCTGCGCACGGGCCTCGTCACGCGAACGGGTAAGTTCGTCCACGCGCGGACGCGCGGCGCGAACGGCCTCAGCGGCCTGCTCGCGACGCTTGGAAATCCGCACCCGCTCGACCTCGGCATTGTTGGCGCTTTGCTCCAGGCGGCCGATCTCGGAGAGCAGCGAGCGGCGCTCGCCCTCAAGACGGGAGATCTCGCCAGCGGCATCGCCCTCGGCGGCACGGGCCTCCTCGACGGCGACGTTGGCCTCAACGACTTGGTCCGACACATGCTCAAACACGGCAGCCAGATCGGGCTCCAGGCCCTCGAGCTCACGAATGCGGCGCTTGCGCTCCAAGGCACCCGATGCCTCACCGGCATCGAGACCCACGCGTACCAAGCCGCCGCAGGCAACGCGGGCGCCATCGGGCGTCACGTAGGTCACACCGTCAACGACGGGCGCGGCCAGTGCGGCAGCCAAATCATCGACCACGTAATAGCCGCCGAGCAGTGCCTCGACAACCGGGCCATAACCGGAGCGCACGGACAGACGATCGACCAGACGCGTACCGGCAGCGCCCTCGGCGGCAGCA
>URZR01000068.1 GCA_900552425.1 uncultured Collinsella sp.
TTGCGTTTCCCCAGATAAAACCTGCCAAAACAAACCTGTCCCTTTTTGGTAGGTTGGTGACAGTTTACTTATGTAGATCAGGTTGAGCATACGCGAGCGAGCGGGCGTCGGGTGCGGCAAGGTGACGTGAAACAAGCGGGCGCTGACCTTTTGGTCGCGCCCGTGAAGTTGAGCGTCAGATTGCCGTGCCCGGGGCCTGCGCAGCGCCGAGCGGTTACGCCGTTTGTAAAACGGCGTAACTTATAGGTTCATGTTGCCGTGGATGTAGGGGGTGACCTCGGGGGAGATGTGACCGCAGCCCAGCTCGCGCAGCGCGGACTCGATGGCGGCGGGCAGCGGGGTCTTGCCCTCGGCATCGACGGTACTACCGCCTAGAGCGGCAATCTTGGTGATATCTGCGGGAACGGCCTCGATATGCATGCAGCCGCCGACCAAGCGCGCGCGAACCTGCGCCAGGTCAAGATCGTGCAGGTAGTCCTCGCAGGTACGGATTAAATCGATCTTATCGCGCGTAAGCTCCTCGCCCGTGGGGACGCGCGTGGCAAGACAGGCTCCCGCCGGCAGGTTCCAAACGGGATAGCCCCATACGCGCAGCAGCTCGCGCTCTTCGTCCTTGGTAAAGCCGACCTCCATGAGAGGGGAGCGTACGCCGAGCTCCTGGGCGGCGCGCATGCCGGGGCGATAATCGCCGCGGTCGCTTGCGTTGCTGCCATCGATGACGGTGAGAAAGCCGAGCGACTTGGCGTGGTTGACGATAGCGGTAAAGCCGGCATGCTTGCAGTGGTAGCAGCGATTGGCATCGTTGCAGGCTACTTGGGGGAGCTGCAGCTGATCGACCGAAAGATTGAGCACGGGGAGCTTAAAATGCGGCCCCTCATTGGCTTGTCCATCAACGGAGCGCTCAAACGAGGTCTGTTCGGGCGTGCCGATGAGCAGCGTGGTGAGGTGAACGAGAAGCGTGTCGGCGGGCATGATACGGGCGCAGACCGCGGCCAAAAAGCTGCTGTCGACGCCGCCGGAAAAGCCGATGGCGACGCGACCGTATGCCAAAAGCAGCTGCTCGAGCGCTGCGAGTTTGTCCTGAAGCTCCTTTGTGGACGCGGTGCTATCTGAAAACATGAAACGTTCCTTACCGTTGAGTACTCGGTCGAAAACTATAATCCTACCGAGCAGCTCGCCATAAGACTTCTATCTATGTAACGGAAGTTCAATATGCTATATACGTTATATACAAGTTTGTAAAGTGCGGTAGAGTGGCGGTAACGCAAGCCGATGAAGGGGACCGATATGATTAAGGCTGTTATTTTTGACATGGACGGAACGCTGGTCGATACCGAGCGTTTGGGCATTAAGGCATGGAAAGCGGGCGCTGCCGAGCTTGGGGTCGCGATTGATGATGCGCTGATCCATCAGTTTATCGGTCGCACGCTGCCCGATGTCATGGACATTCTTGAGGCGCATTACGGCAGCAGAGAAACCGCTGAGGCGATCTATCATCGCCACAAGGAGATTCGCGACGAGATAGTTAAGACCGATTTGGAGCTTAAGGCCGGTGCCGCCGAGTGCATAGACGAGCTGCTGGCTGCGGGCTATCACGTGGGCCTGGCGACGTCGTCGCGTCTCGTTACGGCCGAGCGCAACCTTAAGATGGTCGGTCTTTTTGACAAGTTTGAGACGGTGACCTGCGGCGAGGACGTCGTGCACGGTAAGCCCGACCCCGAGATGTATCTGCTCGCCTGCGAGCGCGCGGGCTTTGCTCCCGAGGAGTGTGCCGTGGTCGAGGATTCGCGCAACGGCTGCGTCTCGGGCATTACGGCCGGTTGCCACGTCTGTGTCGTCCCCGATATCGTGCCGCTGCCGCAGGACGTGGTGGACGGCTGCGAGGCCGTGCTCGATACGCTGTTCGATCTGACGGCGGTGGTCAAGGCCGTGCGCTAGACAATTGCGGTGTTGAAACGAGCAATTACCCACGTTTGCGCTTAAGCAAAAGGGGCCCGGCAATGGTCGGGCCCCTTTTGCTTAAGCGGCGACTTAGCATACTTGCGGGCGTGCTATAGATACGCGCCGAGGTTGATGGCCGTGGCGTCGGTCTGGGTGCTTGCCTGGGTGCTGGCGCGCTCCAGTAGGAACGGACGTACCAGTTCTTGGCGGTTGATATTCTCGGTGGCCGTGACTGCGGTGACGGTGCGCGCTGCAGAGCCGACGCGGATATGCTTGGTCTTTGCCGGGGCCTTGTTCTCGATTTGCTCCATCAGCAGTTGGACGCCCTTGCGGCCAATTTCGTAGCCCGGGGGCGCTACCGTAGTGAGCGGGACCGATCCGCTCCAAGCGAGCGGGTTACCATCGCAGCCTGCTACGCGTACTTGCCCGGGGACAGAGATGCCCTTGTCGACCAGTGCCGAAACGACGCCAGAGGCCAGCACGTCGGTTAGACCGACGACAAAATCGGGGCGTTCGTCGGCGGGACGCTCGGCGATTTGGTTGCCGATACCATAGCCGTCGGCCGCCGTGTTCCACTCGCCGGCGTCAATGACTTCGATCTTGATGTCGGGATGTAGGGCGAGCGCCTTGTGAATGCCAAGGACGCGCAGGGTGAGTTGCATAAATGCTGCTCGGCCGACGACGACAATATGGCGCGCGCCACGGGCGATGGCGAGTTCGGCAATGATGCGACCCTGGGCCTCGTTGTCGGCCGCTACGTAGTAGCCGGGCTCGGAGCAATGGATGTCCAGATGGACGATCGGCACGGGCATCTTGGTCATGGCGGGGTGCCAGTCGGGGGATGCCATGGGCTGAACCATAACGCCGGACATCTGGGTGCCCATAAAATAGCGCAGGTAATGGTCCTGGAGAATATCGTCGTTATCGGCGTTGGCGATGAGCAGGTCGTAGCCGTGCTTGCGGGCCTCGTTGTGGGCGCCGCTGGCGATTTGGAGCGAAAAACCGTGATCGAGACGGGGGAGCACCAGGCCAAAGGACTTGGTGGCACCGCCCGCGAGCTGACGAGCGCTTTGGTTGGGCAGGTAGCCCAGTCGATTGATGGTTTCGTTAATGAGCTTGAGGGTCTCGGGACGCAACTTTTCGGGATGGTTGAGCGCGTTGGAAACTGTGCCCAACGAAACCCCGGCTTCGCGCGCGACGTCGCTGATTTTAACCTTTGCCATAGCGGCCCCTTTGATGCGTTTCAAGTACAAGCCAGATTGTAGCATCGCCCGCCCCTGGGGTGGCAAAACCTGCCAATTAGGGACAGGTTTATTTTGGCAGGTTTTATCTGGGGAAACGATGCTGCCAGACCAAGCCACCACAAAGGTGCCTGTTCCCATTGTGGTGGTTTGGACCGGCTGGACGTGTGTGCATCGGGTGGTATCTAAGTTGGGATACCACTTCTGGTATATCAGCTTGCGTCTGCGTGAGTACAATACTCGAACGTTATACGTCTCAGCGCCCCATGTGCGTGGACGTTTTGCAGTCACGCGGACGAAGGGATTTATCCTATGTGCGGAATCGTCGGCTACACCGGCTCTGATATTGCAAAGAACATCCTGGTCACGGGTCTTAAACGTATGGAGTATCGCGGCTATGACTCCTCGGGCGTCGCACTCGAGGTGGGCGAGGGCGCCGCGGCGCACCTCGACGTCATCCGTCGCGTGGGCAAGGTCGCGGGCCTGGAGAGCGAGCTTTCCAACATCGACAGCGACGCTACCTGCGGCATCGGTCACACCCGCTGGGCTACCCACGGCAAGCCTTCCGTCGTTAACGCCCATCCCCACACCAGCTGCGATGGCCGTATCGCCATCGTCCACAACGGCATCATCGAGAACTTCGCCGAGCTGCGCGAAGAGCTGGAGGGCCGCGGCCATCACTTTAAGAGCGAGACCGATACCGAGGTCTTCGCGCATCTGATCGAAGAGGCCTATGCCGAGACGCACGACCTGATGGCTTCCGTGCGCGAGGCCTGCACCCACGTGGTGGGCGCCTATGGCTTGGCCGCCGTGTGCGCCGACGAGCCCGGCGTGATCGCCGTGGCCCGCAAGGATTCCCCGATCGTAGTCGGCGCGGGCGAAACCGGCTCTTATGTTGCTTCCGATGTCATCGCGCTCATCGACGCAACCCGCGACGTCGTGGTGCTCGAGGACGGCCAGTTTGCCAAGCTCACGCCCGCAGGCGTCGAGTATACCGACGAGGCCGGCAATGTGATTGAGCCTAAGGTTACCCATATCGACTGGGATCTGGACATGGCCGAAAAGGGCGGCTACCCCGACTTTATGCTCAAGGAGATTCACGAGCAGCCGCGCGTCGTGCGCGATACCCTGGTGGGCCGCATGACCCCCGCCGGTGAGCTTGATATCGATGAGCTGGGCCTTTCGCTCGAGGAACTCAACGATATCGACCGCGTCTACGTGATCGCTTGCGGCACCAGCTACCATGCCGGTCTCATTGCCAAGAACCTTATCGAGGGCTGGGCTCGCATCCCTACTGAGGTTGAGGCGGCCAGCGAGTTCCGCTATCGCAATCCCATCATTACGCCGACGACGCTTGTCGTTGCCGTGTCCCAGTCGGGCGAGACGGCCGATACCCTTGCCGCCATTCGTGACGCGCGCATCAAGGGCGCCAAGGTCTTCGGCATCACCAACGTGGTGGGCAGCCCGGTGGCGCGTGAGAGCGACGGCGTTATCTACACCAAGGCCAACAAGGAGATCGCGGTCGCCTCGACCAAGAGCTTTATCGGCCAGGTCGTGAGCCTGACGCTTTTGGCTCTGCTGTTGGCGCAGGTCAAGTACCGCTTGACCACCAAGCAGGCGCGTATGCTGTTCCGCGAGCTTTCCGATACGGCCGAGCAGATCCAGTGGATTTTGGATACCCAGACCGAGTCCGTGCATGAGGCCGCCCTGCTGTGCAAGGACGCGCAGTCGGCGCTGTTCGTGGGCCGTGGCATGGGTGCCGCTATCTCCTACGAGGGCGCGCTCAAGCTCAAAGAGGTCAGCTACCTGCACGCCGAGGCCTACGCCGCCGGCGAGATGAAGCACGGCCCCATTGCCTTGATCGACCCGGGCTTCCCTGTCATCGCCGTGGCCACCAAGAGCGCCACCTATGACAAGACCGTGTCGAACCTCATGGAGTGCAAGGCGCGTGGCGCCAAGGTTATCGTCGTTGCCACCGAGGGCGATGAGGAGATCAACAAGATTGCCGATTGCATCATTCGCGTGCCGGCCGTCCGCGACGTGTTCAGTCCCATCACGGCGAGCGTTCCGCTGCAGCTGCTCGCCCGCGAGGTGGCCATCCTGCGCGGTTGCGACGTCGACCAGCCCCGTAACCTGGCAAAGAGCGTCACGGTAGAGTAGTTGGTTCCGCCGTTCTAACGACCAAGGCCCGGCTCCACATCAAGCGGAGTCGGGCCTTTTGCGTTTGGCCAGATAAAGCCTGCCAAAATAAACCTGTCCCTTTTTGGCAGGTTAGCGGAGCTTGCTGGTCTCGAAGTACTTGGGATATTGGTCCAGGACCTCGGTCTGGTTGCGGAACATCATGTGCAGGTGCTTGCTGACTAAAAAGCTCGCTTCGATAGGGTCGCGACCGGCGATAGCGCGGCGAATCTGCTTGTGCTCGTTCACGATGTCCTGATTGTCGAGAACTTGCGTGGCGGCGCGCAGCCAGCGGAAGCGCTCCAGGTCGGCATTGGTCTCCTCGAGCCACGACCACACGGTGCTGCGGCATGCGATGCTAAAAATCATGTGATGCATGAGGTTGTCGCTCAAAAAGAAGCCGATGCGGTCCTCTTCGGCCATGGCCTTTTCCTGCAGCGCGATGGCGCGGTCGAGCTGCTCGATGCCTGCCGAGGTGGCACGGGCGCAGCACTCTACAATCACCTGTTTTTCCAGGTGCTCGCGAATGTAGCAGGCACTCTCGGCAAGGGTGAGGTTGATGGGCGAGACATAGGTGCCGCTTTGGGGCACGGTGCGCACCAGGCCTTCCTGCGCCAAGCGAACCAAAGCCTCGCGCACGGGCGTGCGACCCATGTCCAGGTCGTCGCAAAGCTGTTTGACGCCGAGCTTTTCGCCCGGCTTGTAGTCCAGGTAGACGATTTTGCGCCGAATGGTGTGGTAGGACTGGTCCTGTAGGCTCGTCTCCTGCTCGCCAACGTGCATCGATTCTTCCATAGCGCCTCGCAACTGTTCTATCACACTCATATGTCAGTTGTTAATTATGCCGCGAATCAGCTTTCCGTGGTGGGTGATTCGGCTGTTGCCTGAGAACTATTGCGGCGTCTTAGTCGTTGTTTACGCAAGGTTGCACTCAATGTTGCCTTATCATAAACCGTCGCAAACGTGAAATAGAAAGAAGGAATCCCATATGCAACTGGCGAATATCGTACGCGAGCGCTGGAAGGGTGTCTTGTTCTGCCTGATCATCGCTATCCCCGCGACGCTGCTCGGCAAACAAATTGAGGTGGTCGGTGGACCGGTATTTGCCATCCTCTTTGGCATGGTCCTGGCGCTCGTCTTTCCCAAGAATCGTCGCGAACAGCTCGCCGCCGGCGTCACCTATACGTCCAAAAAAGTCTTGCAGTACGCGGTTATCCTGCTTGGCTTTGGCATGAACCTCTCCCAGATTTTGTCCAAGGGCGCCCAGTCGCTGCCGATTATCGTGGCGACGATCTCGACCTCGCTTGTCATCGCCTTTGTGCTCTGCCGCGTTATGAACGTGCCGAGCAAGATCGCGACGCTTGTGGGTGTGGGTTCGTCGATTTGCGGCGGTTCCGCCATCGCCGCGACCGCACCCGTCATCGATGCCGACGATCGCGAGATTGCCCAGGCTATTTCGGTCATCTTCCTGTTTAACGTCATCGCGGCGCTCGTGTTTCCGACGCTCGGTGGCATGCTTGGGCTGACCAACGAGGGCTTTGGCCTGTTTGCCGGCACCGCCATCAACGACACCTCGTCCGTAACGGCTGCGGCGAGCGCTTGGGACAGCATGCATCCCGGTGCCAATGTGCTCGAGAGCGCCACGGTGGTCAAGCTCACCAGGACGCTGGCCATCATTCCCATCACGTTGGTCCTAGCATGCTGGCAGATGCATCTGGCGCGGAAGGCCGGCGGCGACGCCAAAAGCACGTTCTCGCTTAAACGCGCGTTTCCCATGTTTGTGCTGTTCTTTGTGCTGGCGAGCGTGATCACCACGGTGCTTCAGCTTCCCGCGTCCTTTACGGCGCCCATCAAGGAACTGTCGAAGTTCTTTATTGTGATGGCCATGGCGGCTATTGGTTTTAATACCGATATCGTCGAGCTGGTCAAAAAGGGCGGCAAGCCCATCGCATTGGGCTTTTGCTGCTGGATTGGCATTGCGTGCATGAGCTTGGGAATGCAGCACGTGCTGGGAATCTGGTAGAGAAGAAGCTTATTTGCGTGCTAGTTGCTGGTGGGCGCATGCCTGCGGTGGAGCGATAGGAGCTCTTGCGGGTATGGCTTGTCCGCAGGTTAATAGGTCCCGAAGAGCTCTTATCGCCCCGCCAGGATGGCGATGCGGGGCAATTCATATATTCGCAAGAAGGCGCCGTAGGCCCTATAGTGTTTGGTGAACATTATCGTTCAATTTTGAAACACTTGAGATGCCAAGCCACAGATAAGGGTCGTGGCTGGAGACGGGGCGAACCATGGACAGCGATGTCAAGCTGCAGATTCTGATCGAGGCATTGTCCGCAGCCGGAGCATCGGCGCTGGCAATCGACGAGCGCGGTGGCGTTGTAATCTCGACTATGAGCGACGCTTCGCTCGAGCAGGATGTCGCCGCTTTTGTTTCCGAGCGTCTCGCTCGCGTGGGCGATGGAGCGCGCCTGGTAATGGGCCGCGAGGGCATGCGGTTGAGCTTGACGGTGCGCCCGACGGCCCAGGAGCACGGGGCGCTTTGGGTGGTCGTGGCGCATGAGGTGCGCGCCGCCGCGCCGCATGCGGGCATCGAGTGGCTCAATGCCGACGAGGTCGAGGCTCGTTACGAGTCGAGCACGTACGGCATCGTCGAAGACGCGGCGGCGGTCGCTGCCCCCGTACGGGAGAGCTACGCGCGCGGGGTACCCCTTATGCTCGAGGGCGAGCTGGGTGCGGGGCAGGATCAGATTGCAAAACGTTTGTACCTGGATGGACCCTATGCCGATCAGCCCTTTGTTTCCGTTGCGCTCGATGAGCTTACGGATCGCGGTTGGCGCCATCTGCTCAAAAGTTCCGAATCGCCGCTATTCCAAACGGGGCTGACACTTTGCATGGGCGGCTGGCATGCTGTTGGGCCTCAGCGCCTGCGCGAGCTCGTGTCCGCAATGATCGACACGGCGCTCGCAACTCGTTGCCATGTGGTGTTGACGGCAAACGATATGCCGGGCGGCGGCGAAAGCGATCAGGCTGCTTTTGTAACCGAGCGTCTGGCCTGTGCGGTGAGTGTGGCGCCGGCGATTGCCGAGCAGGGCGGCGCGTCGGAAAAGGTTGCACGCTATCTGGAGTATCTGGCAGATATGTTTGAGACGGCAACACCTGCCTTGTCGTCCGCGGCGGCAAAGACACTCGATGCCTATCGATGGCCCCGTAACTATCTACAGCTGCGCGAGGTTTCGGAACGACTTTATATATTAGTGGGGACGGGCACGGCCGAGCGGGCGGTGGCAGAAGAGGTGCTTGCCCAGGAGGACGTTATCAAGACCGCGACCTTTGGTGCCCCGACACTCGAAAGCGATTTGTATATCTTGCGGCCTCTGG
>URZR01000069.1 GCA_900552425.1 uncultured Collinsella sp.
GTTCACGTTGCGCTTACGAGCGAGCTCGGAAGCGGCGACGATGCTCGTCCACTGACGCACGACCTGCATGGGCATGTCAGCGCGGTCGCAGTAGAGCTCCAGGTAGGCCTCGGCCTGATCCTTGCTGTTGAGGGCGAAGAGCAGGTAGGTGGTGGCAACGTCGGCAGCAGGGGAGCCCTGGGTGGCGTGTGCCCAGTCGCACACATAGAGCTGGCCGTCGTCGCCGACGATGACGTTGGAGGGGTTGAAGTCGCCGTGGCAGACCTTGAACTCCTTGGTCATGCCGTCCAGACGCTCCTGAAGGTTGTAGCGCGTGGTGGCATTGAGCTGATCAAGGCTGTCGATCATGCGGGCGAACTTGTCGCGCTGACGGTTGAGCAGCGGGGAGGTGTAGCCGTGGATCTCGATCTGGAGGTCGACGAACATCTCGAGATACTCACCAAAGCGCTGGGGCTCGGCAGTCATCTTCTCGGCAAGGGTGGTGCCCGGAACCTTCTCGGTCACGAGCGCCCAGCCGTTGGCGTTCTCGAGCTGGGAAACCTCGAGAGCCTTGGGGCTGCGGATGCCGCACTCATTGATGCGGGCAAGATTCAAAGCCTCGTTGAACACGTCGGAGACAGGCTTGGTCTCGTTAAAGACCTTGACGATCTTGTCGCCCAGGTCGTAAACGACCTTGTTGCCACGGCGGACGAGCTCGGTCTTGGAATCGGGTAGCAGCATGGTTGCATCCTTTCAACGATGCGATAGAAGCGACGGCGGGGGTGTGTGAAACACCCGTGCACCCCCGCCGTTAAAAACCGTGCTAAAACTAGCAGACGGCGTAGTCCTGAGGCTCGCGGCCGTAGTAGGCGTCCAGGTAGAGCTCCTTGATCTCGCTCATGAGCGGGTAGCGCGGGTTGGCGCCGGTGCACTGGTCGTTGAAT
This sequence comes from uncultured Collinsella sp., assembly GCA_900552425.1. Taxonomy (GTDB): domain Bacteria; phylum Actinomycetota; class Coriobacteriia; order Coriobacteriales; family Coriobacteriaceae; genus Collinsella. The sequence goes on from URZR01000069.1 coordinate 924, forward strand.
GCCTGCTCTGTCATCTCGTCGAGGGTGTCGAGGAAGTACTGCTCGTCAACACCGTAGTCGGCGATGGTCTTCTTGACGCCGATGAAGTCCTTGAGCTCCTCGAGCTTCGTGATGAAGTTCTCGAAGACCTCCTTGTCGTCCTTGCCCTCGATGCCGCAGTACTTGGCCATCTCGGCGTAGTTGTGCAGCGCGTTGGGGTAAGGATACTGGGAGAAGGTACCCATCTTGACGGGAGCCTCGGCGGCGTTGTAGCGCATAACGCGGGTCAGGATGACGGCGTTGGCGAGGCCGTGGGGCAGGTGATGGAAGGCGCCGAGCTTGTGAGCCATGGAGTGGTTGAGGCCCAGGAAGGCGTTGGCGAAGGCCATACCGGCCATGCAAGAGGCGTTGTGCATCTCCTCGCGGGCATGCGGGTCCTTGGCGCCGTTCGTGAAGCTGGAGGGCAGGTTCTCGAAGACGAGCTTAGCAGCGCGCTCGGAGAGGCCCTTGGTGTAGTCGGAAGCCATGATGGAGACGTAGGACTCGATGGCGTGGGTCATGACGTCGATGCCGGAGGCAGCGGTCAGGCCGCGCGGGGCGGTCATGCAGTTGTCGGCGTCGACGATAGCCATGTTGGGGAGCAGCGCGTAGTCGGCGAGCGGCCACTTGATGCCGGTCTCCTTGTCGGTGATGATGGCGAACGGCGTGCACTCGGAGCCGGTACCCGAAGAGGTCGGGACGGCGACGAAGTAGGCCTTCTTGCCCATCTCGGGGAAAGTGAAGATACGCTTGCGGATGTCCATGAAGTCCATGGCCATGTCCTCAAACTTGCACTCGGGGTGCTCGTACATCATCCACATGATCTTGCCGGCGTCCATAGCGGAGCCACCGCCGACGGCGATGATCACGTCAGGCTCAAAGAGAGCCATCTGCTTGGCGCCGCGACGTGCGCACTGCAGCGACGGATCGGGCTCGACGTCGTAGAAGCAGTCGTGGGCGATGCCCATCTCGTCGAGCTTGGCCTCGATGGCGCGGGTGTTGCCATTCTTGAAGAGGAACTGGTCGGTGACGATGAAGGCGCGCTTCTTGCCCATGACGGTACCGAGCTCGTCGAGGGCGACGGGCGTGGAACCCTTCTTGAAGTAGACCTTCTCGGGAGCGCGGAACCACAGCATGTTCTCACGGCGCTCGGCCACAGTCTTAACGTTGATCAAGTGCTTCACCCCAACGTTCTCGGAGACGGAGTTGCCACCCCAGGAACCGCAGCCCAGGGTAAGGGAGGGCTTCATACCGAAGTTGTACAGGTCGCCGATGCCGCCCTGGGAGGAGGGGGTGTTGACGACGATGCGGCAAGCCTTCATCGTGTCCTCGAACAGGGCGATCTTCTCGGCCTGGGCGGGGTGCACGTACAGAGAGGCGGTGTGGCCCGGGCCACCGGCGAGCACCAGGTGCTCGGCCTTGTCGACTGCCTCCTGGAAGTCCTTGGCGTGATACATGGCCAGGACCGGGGAAAGCTTCTCGTGGGAGAACTCTTCCTTGGCGGGGTCGGTGGAGGTGACCTCGGCGATCAGGATCTTGGTCTTGGCGGGAACCTCGATGCCGGCGAGCTCGGCGATCTTGGCGGCAGCCATGCCGGGAATGCGGTGATCGAGGGCGCCGTTCTTGAACATGGCGGCACGCAGGGCCTCCATCTCGGCACCCTGCTTGACGAAGTAGCAGCCGCGCTTCTGGAACTCGGCCTTAACCTGGTCATAGATGGTGTCGATGACGGTCACGGACTGCTCGGAAGCGCAGATCATGCCGTTGTCGAAGGTCTTGGAGTGGATGATGGAGTTGACGGCGAGCAGCACGTCGGCGGTGTCGTCGATGACGACCGGGGTGTTACCGGCGCCAACGCCCAAGGCGGGCTTGCCCGAGGAGTAGGCGGCCTTGACCATGCCCGGGCCACCGGTGGCGAGGATGATGTCGACGTCGCGCATGACCATGTTGGTCAGCTCGATGGAGGGGACATCGACCCAGCCGATGATGCCCTCGGGGGCACCGGCCTTGACGGCGGCGTCAAGCACGAGCTTAGCGGCGGCGATGGTGCACTTGGCGGCAGCCGGGTGCGGGGAGATGATGATGGCGTTGCGGGTCTTCAGGCTGATCAGCGTCTTGAAGATCGCAGTGGAGGTGGGGTTGGTCGTCGGGATGACGGCGCCCACGATGCCGATGGGCTCGGCGATCTTGGTGATGCCGTAGGCCTCGTCGCGCTCCAGGACACCACAGGTCTTGGTGTTCTTGTAAGCGTTGTAGATGTACTCTGCGGCGTAGTGGTTCTTGATGACCTTGTCCTCAAGAACGCCGCGGCCGGTCTCCTCGATGGCCATCTTCGCCAACGGGATACGAGCCTTGTTGGCGGCCATGGCGGCCTCATAGAAGATCTTGTCGACCTGCTCCTGCGTGTACGTAGCAAAAAGCGCCTGGGCCTCTCGCATCTGAGCGAGCTTAGCCTCAAGCGCCTCTACGTTGTCCACAATTGCGGGAGTAGTGTTTTCCGGTGACTTTTTCACCATTTGTGTCTCCTTGCGATCGGAGATTTACCCTACGACTTGCATGATAGCAAGAAATTATTCGGCGAACGGTAAGATTCCTGTAAAAGGCACACTAAAACGCTTCAATAAACTGAAACGCTTCAACTATAACTTTTAACTTTCCGTTTGCCGCATCGCCCCACTCATTGGGGACAGACTTATATGAGTATTTCAATGGGAAAACGGGGAGAACGGGGCACCTGTTTGACAATCGCTATTCGCGGGTCGCGGTCGAGTCGGACACGCAGGCGGTCCAGTTGCTCGATTATATCCATCTCAATCCTGTGAAAGGCGCGCTCGACTCGCTCGATGCGTACCGCTGGTCAAGCTTCAAGGCATATCAGCTGGGCTATGATTCCTTTGACATCTGCAAACACTCATGTAAGTCTGTCCCCAATGAGTGCAAAAAGGCGCCCTCCGTGGGGGAGGACGCCTTTGGTAAGTTCTATATGAACGCGAGGTCTTTGACCCGGAGAGTCCGAGGTACTTGTTGGTAAGACCTTATTTAGGAGCGCGCAACCTTGCCGGACTTGAGGCAGGTGGAGCAAACGTTCATCTTGCGACGGTGACCATCGACGACGACGTAAACGCGCTGGATGTTGGGGCGGAACTTACGGTTGGTGACGCGGTGAGAGTGGCTGATGGAGCGACCGGCAACGGGGTGCTTACCGCAAACTTCGCAAACTTTGGACATAACTGACCCTCCTTGGGCGACAAACGAACATGTCGCGTTAACAAACAAGCCTGAACTATAGCACAGAAGCAGCTCCCTGTGCGTAATCTACACAGAGATATTCCTCTTTTGGCGATAGTGCTCACGCCACGGCCCTGGACGTAGATCCGATTTGCGTGCAGCAGAGGGGATTATGCCAGCTCGTGCGTGCGTTTTCAAGCTCGTCCCACAAATATATATAGGTTTATGGAGCATTGGGCTCCGTTTACGGATTGTTCTGTATTTATGCTCGCAATTAAGCTCGAGGTTGGCTACACTATCCCTTGACCATTAAAGGGGTACGAGATACCCACATGGAATTACATAGCTGCCAAAGAGTAGCCCTTCCTGTGGGTGTCTGGTCCGCTTTAAGCGGTCGGGCATCTATTTTTTTGACTGTGTCAGCAGTCAAGACATGTGAGGAAGGAGATCGATGGGCACGACTTCCCCCAAGGCGGTCATCATGGACGAGACCGCCGTTAATCGAGCGATGACCCGCATCGCGCACGAGATTCTCGAGCGCAACGAGGGCTGTGAAGACCTCGCTCTGGTCGGCATCGTCACGCGCGGCGACCTTCTGGCAAAGAAGCTCGCCGAGGAGATCAAGGAGATCGAGGGCGTCGACGTTCCGCTCGGCAGCCTGGACATCAGCTTCTACCGCGATGACTATGCGACCAATTTCGCTCCCGCGATCCACGCTACCAACATTCCCTTCAGCGTCGACGGCAAGCGCGTCGTGCTGGTGGACGACATCCTGTATACGGGCCGTACTATCCGCGCCGCTCTGGATGCCGTCATGGACCTGGGCCGTCCGAGCCGCATCGAGCTGGCAGTTCTCGTTGACCGCGGTCACCGTGAGCTCCCCATCTCGCCGGACTTTGTCGGCAAGAACGTTCCCTCGTCGCATGAGGAGAACGTGCACCTGTATATGAAGGAAGTCGACGGCCACACCGCTGTCGAGATTAACGACGTCGCGCCGGGTTCCCACGTGGGCTCCGCGCCGCTGGGAGGTGAGTAGTACCGTGGCGTTCAACCATAAGCACCTGATCGACATTACCGAGTACTCCGAAGAGGACATCAAGCTCATCCTCGAGACCGCCAAGGCGTTCTCCGAGGTCAACGAGCGTGCGATCAAGAAGGTCCCCACGCTCAAGGGTAAGACCATCGTTAACATGTTCAACGAGCCCTCGACGCGCACCCGCAGCTCCTTCGAGCTTGCCGAGAAGCGTCTTTCGGCCGACAGCCTCAACTTTGGCGGCTCCTCGACCTCCACGGTCAAGGGCGAGAGCCTCGTCGATACCGTCGAGACCCTCAACGCCTATAAGATCGACTGCATCGTCGTGCGCGACAAGCACGCCGGCGCGCCCTACATCGTCACGCAGAACTCGCCCGCGAGCGTCATCTGCGCCGGCGACGGCAAGCATAACCACCCCACGCAGGCCCTGCTCGACCTGTACACCATCTGGGAGCACAAGGGTGACTTCCACGGTCTGAAGGTCGCCGTCGTCGGCGACATCGCCCACTCCCGTGTCTGCGGCTCGCTGATTCCCGCCCTTAAGATTATGGGCTGCAAGACCTACGCCGTCGCTCCCGGCACGCTGCTGCCGCCGGCGCCCGAGGTTCTGGGCTGCGACCACGTGACGAGCGACCTTGATTCCGTCCTGCCCGAGCTGGACGTCGTCTACATGCTGCGCGTGCAGCAGGAGCGCCTCGAGGGCGCTCCGTTCCCGACCATTCGCGAGTACCACAAGCTCTTCGGCCTGACCAAGGACCGCGAGAAGCTCATGAAGCCCGACGCGATCATCTGTCACCCGGGCCCCATCAACCGCGGCGTCGAGTTCGACTCCTATATGGCCGACCACCCGCAACGCTCCGTCATCCTGGAGCAGGTCTACGCCGGTATCTGCGTGCGTATGGCTATCCTGTATCTGCTGCTTGGAGGTGCCGATAATGGCCTTGCTTCTTAAGAATGCCCACGTCGTCGACCCGTCCGTCGAGCTTGACGGTGTCGTTGACGTCCTGATTGACGGCGATAAGATCGCCGAGGTCGGCGAGAATCTCGCCGTCGAGGGAGCCGAGGTCCGCGACCTTTCCGGCAAATATCTCGTCCCCGGCCTGGTGGATATGCACGTTCACCTTCGCGAGCCCGGCTACGAGGTCAAAGAGGACATCGAGAGCGGCACCCGCGCAGCTGCCAAGGGCGGCTTTACCGGCGTGTGCGCCATGCCCAACACCGATCCCGTCACCGATAACGGCACCGTCGTGGAGTTCGTCAAGTCCCGCGCTGCCGAGGTCGGCCACTGCCGCGTCTATCCGTCGGGAGCCATGACCCGCGGTCTTAAGGGCGAGGCCATGTCCGAGATGGGCGATATGGTCGCCCACGGCGCCGTCGCCTTCACTGACGACGGTCGTGGCGTGCAGGGCGCGGGCATGCTCCGTCGCTGCATGGACTACGGCAAGATGTTCGGCAAGGTCTTTATGAGCCACTGCCAGGACGAGGACCTGGTCGGCCACGGCCAGATCAACGAGGGCAAGGTCTCGACCCGTCTGGCTCTCGAGGGCTGGCCGGCTGCCGGCGAGGAGCTCCAGATCGCCCGCGACATCGAGATCGCCAAGCTGACCGGTGCCAAGCTGCACATCCAGCACATCTCCACCGCCCATGGCCTGGAGCTCGTGCGTGCCGGTAAGGCTGCCGGTGTCCAGGTGACCTGCGAGGCCACCCCGCACCACATGTTCCTGACCGAGAACGACCTGGACGAGACCTACAACACCTCGCTCAAGGTCAATCCGCCGCTGCGCACCGACGAGGATGCCGAGGCCATCCGTCAGGGTGTCATCGACGGTACCGTCGACGCTATCGTTACCGACCACGCTCCCCACACCCCGTGGGAGAAGGCCCGCGAGTTCGAGCTCGCGCCCTTTGGAATGATTGGCCTCGAGACTTCGCTGTCGCTCGTGCTCACTGAGCTGGTCAACACGGGCAAGATGAGCGTGAGCCGCATGGTCGAGCTCATGGCCATCAAGCCGCGTGAGATTCTGGGCCTCGATCAGGTTCAGGTCAAGGCGGGCTCTGTCGCCGACCTGACCGTGTTCGACCCCTCCGCAACCTGGACGGTTGGCGAGGACGGTTACGAGTCGCGCGCCGAGAACTCCGGTTTTGCCGGCCGCACGCTCACCGGTCGTGCCACCGATGTATTTGTCGGTGGCAAGCAGACGCTCGCCGACGGCTGCATCTGCTAGCATAGCCTTATCGCTTTTGTGCGCGGCGCCCTTGCGGTGCCGCGCTTTCTGTTCGTTTAGACCATGCAACCGCATGGGGGATTGGAGCGTCTATGCCCACACCTTCCACTGCACGCATGCACGACTTCGAGGTCGTCTCGAACCGGGAGATCGCCGACGGCATCTTCTCGCTCGTTATCTCGGCCCCCAAGCTTGCAAGTGCGCTCAAGCCCGGTCAGTTTGTGAACATCGCCGTCCCCGGCGATGCGTCTTCTCTGCTTCGTGTGCCCTTGAGTTTCTACCGCGCCGACGCCGAGGCCGGCACCGTCGAGCTGTGGTACGCCGTCGTGGGCGACGATACCCGCCGTTTGTCCCAGATGGGCCCTGGCTCCACCTCTAACCTGTTGGGCCCCGGTGGCCGTGGCTGGATGGTACCCGAGGGCACCAGGAAGGCACTGCTCGTCGCCGGTGGCATCGGCGTTCCGCCTGTGCTGTGTCTTGCCGGCATGCTTGCCGAGCAGGGTGTTGATGTGGACGTGTGCCTGGGCTTTGGCACCGCTTCCAAGGCCGTGGGTGTCGATGAGTTCCGTGCGCTGGGCGCCACGGTTAACGTGTGCACCGACGACGGTTCGCTCGGCACGCACGGTTTTTGCACCGATCCGGCAGCCGAGCTGCTTGGAGAGGGCGGCTACGACTACGTCGCCAGCTGCGGCCCCGCCGTCATGATGAAGAAGGTCGCCGCCGCTGCCGCCGAGGCCGGTGTGTACTGCGAGGTGTCGCTCGAGCGCATGATGAGCTGTGGCTTTGGCGCCTGCAACACTTGCAATGTCGAGACGGTCGACGGTATGAAGGGCGCCTGCATGTGCGGCCCTGTGTTCGATGCTTCCAAGGTGGTGGTCTTCTAGTGGGTACCGTGAACATGGCCGTCGATTTCGGCGGCGTCAAGATGCAGAACCCCATTAACACCGCAGCCGGTACCTTTGGCTACGGTTGGCAGTTCCAGAATTTCTTCGATGTTTCCCAGCTGGGCGCCATTACCACCAAGGGCTGTGCCGCCGAGCCCTGGCCGGGCAACCCTGCGCCTCGCATGGCCGAGATTCCTGGCGGTATGATCAACTCCGTGGGACTGCAGAACCCCGGT
>URZR01000070.1 GCA_900552425.1 uncultured Collinsella sp.
AAAAGGTTATTAGTGGCCGGGCCCGCTCCCTTATGCACCACCATTGGAAACTTTGGCTGATAGGTTTAGCGCAATGGGGGTTTGGCTGAAGGGACCTTTGGTATCCGTTCGGACACTTTGGCCCTTGATGAGCGTTTGGCTGATTGCTGCTTTGGGTACTCTTTGGGTTACTTTTGGCTTGTTTGATTTTTAATTTTAGGAGGGCTTGTATGTCTTATTTGGATCTGGCTCGTGGTCGGTATTCTTGTCGTTCTTTTGAGGACCGTCCTGTTGAGCAGTCGGTAGTGGATGCCATTGTTGAGGCGGGGCGGATTGCTCCTTCTGCTTGTAATAATCATCCAGCCCGTGTGATGGTGCTGGATACGCCTGAGCTGTTGGAGAAGGCTGCTGCTTGTCAGCCTCGGTTTGCTCGTGATGGGTCTATCTTTGGAGCTCCGCTTGTCTTCCTTATTTGCAGCGTTACCGATGATGCTTGGGTGCGCCCGTATGACCAGATGAATTCCAGTGAAATCGATACGTCCATAGTGTGCGATCAGATGATGATGGAGGCCACCGAGCAGGGCCTGGGAACGTGCTGGGTATGCCATTTTAAGCCTGAGGTGGCACAGGAGCAGTTCAATCTGCCCAAGGGCGTCTATCCCTATCACATGCTCGTCTGTGGCTATCCCGCCGACCACATCGCCGATCCCGAGCATCGCGAGGCCCGCACCATTCCCCTCCCCGACTTCCTCCTCAAGTAGATTTTTAGGACATGCCTTAAAACCTACCCTTGACCGCTCACCCGTTCGCCGAGCTCTGCGCCACTATGTTCAGGGCTCGGTTTTTTATGTTACGCACCCCGGCACAGTCATAAAAAAGGACCCGCAAGCTGCAGGTCCTTTCTAGGCACTAAATTGTAGGCCGAATGTTAGTCCAGGTCGTCGGCAGCAAAGTTGTCGATCGGGGCGAAGGGATCGGCCACGGGGACAACCGGGTCAGCGACGGGCAGCGGCTCGGCGGGAACAGTCACCGCAGGAGAAGCGGCAGAACCGACCGGCGTGGAGGCCATGAGGTCGGCCGGGAAGGAGTTCTGGGCATCGTCCATGAAGTGCTGGATGAGCTTGAGGTACTCGGCCTTGAACTCCTCGCGGGAAGCCTTGAGACGATCGATTTCCTCGAGCTCGGCCTGCTTCTCGGTCAGAGCCTGGCGGATAACCTCGCGTGCCTTAGCGTCAGCCTCGTTGCGGATACGCTCAGCGTTCTCGTTGGCATCGTTGACGATGGTCTCAGCGGTCTGCTGGGCAGCGATCAGGGCAGCGGAAATCTGGCGCTCCTGAGCGGAGAAGTCAGGGGCGGGAGCAGCCACGGGGGCGGCAGGAACGGCTTGGGCGGTGGCATCCTGAGCCTGGGCAAGCTGAGCCTGCGCATCGGCAAGCTGCTGCTCGGTAGCAGTCAGGCGACCCTTAAGGTCGACGATCTTAGCGAGCATAGCGTCAACCTCGGAGGACAGCGTCTCCAAGAAGACGTCGACCTCGGCGGGATCGTAGCCACGCTTGGCCTCAGAGAAAGTCTGAGCCTGGATGTCTGCAGGGGTAATAGCCATAACAAGTCTCCTTTTTCATCGCCTCGGCGCTACACGCCCGACGTAAGTTACTAAGTCAGTTCTATACGAGTATACCTATAAGAAGCTGCAGAACCAGCCTCTGCACCAACTGCAACGCAATAATCGCAACGACCGGCGAAAAATCGATACCGCCCATCGGCGGGATGAAACGACGGAACAGGTTGAGCCACGGACCGCACACGCTATCGAGCACCGCAGCAATATCCTGAAGCAAACCACCCTGCTTCATGGGAATCCACGTCATAAAGCAGTAGACGACAATGAGCGTGGAATAGAAGTTGAACAGCGTGTTGACCAGCTGGACGATAGTGTAGATGTTGATGGGAATCTCCTCGTCTTGTCTTTACTTAAGGTAGCCGTCGGCACGAAGCTTCTTGAGATCGGAATCTTTGACCTCGCAACCGGCGGGCAGCACCATGAACACGCGGTCGCCTACCTCCTTGACCGTGGCGCCCAGACCGCAGGCAAAGCCGTAAGAGAAGTCCAAGACGCGCTTGGCAACTTCGGTGCGTACGCCCACAAAAATCAGTGCGACAGGCTGCTTGGTGCGAACGCGGCGCACCACGGTCTCCACGTCGTCATAGCTCTCGGGGCGCAGGACATAGGCCGGCAGCTGCGGCGTGGCGTTGATGATATTGCTCGCATAGGCCGAGGCATCGCTCGGTGCAGGCGCGGGTGCAGCGGCGGCACGGGCGCGGGTGTTCTCGGCGTAGCTCGACGGCGTGTCATAGGCACCAGGACGATAACCGCTCGCAACACTGTCCTGCGAGCGCGAAGGCGGGTTATACGTCGTGGCATGGCGGGAGTCATCGCCGACCAGCTGACCGGAGCGCGTATACACGGCAACCGACTCAGCTTCACCACGGCGCGTCTGACCAAGCAGGCCGTTGCTCGGCTCGTCTTGGGTGTAGAAGCCCTCGCCCGAAGCACCGCTGTAGCCGTTGCCCTGATAACCATCGTCATAGCCGTCATCGTAGCCGTAGTCGTCGTCCTGGCCATAACCCTGGTCGTAACCCTGCTGGCCGCCCAGGTGCATCTTATTTTTAATCTCGTCAAGGAAGCCCATGGTTGTGTCCTCTCGCGGTTTAGTGCAGGCGCCCCGATAATCAGTGCGCACTTCAGAGCCTTATTTTACTGCAAACTCCGGGCTAAATACTACCCTGCCCAGGCGAACGAGCGTAGAGCCCTCCTCAAGGGCAGGCTCAAAGTCCTCGCTCATGCCGCAGGAAAGCTCAGGCAGGTTCAAATCGGGATGCGCCGCCTCCAGCTCATCCCTCAGCTCACGAAGCCCCGCAAAGGTGCGGCGTGCTACATCCTTATTCCCCCGGGGCGCCATAGTCATAAGCCCCTGCACGCAAATTCCCTCGAGCTCCGCAAGCTCACCCGCGGCGGCGCGAATCTCATCGGGCGAAAAGCCTCCCTTCGACTCCTCACCACTCACATTGACCTCAATGAGCACGCGCTGGGGGCCGGCGAGCTCGCCTGCCTCAATCTTGCGGACAGCACGGCTCGAGATCGCCTGTGCCAGATGCAGCGAACCCACCGAGTGAATCAGCTCGGCTGAGCCCAGCACCGCATTGATCTTATTGGTCTGCAGGTTGCCGATCATATCGAAGCGCACCTCGGGCAGCTCCGGATGCTCCGCCAGACCCGTGAGCTTGCGAACCAGCTCCTGCGGGCGGTTCTCGGCAAAATGGCGATACCCCGCCTGGATGGCAGCAACAGTCTCATCGACACCAACGGTCTTGGACACGGCAATGAGGCGCGCGGCGTCGTGGGGGCGGCCCGCGCGATCGAGCGCCGCATAAAAACGTTCCAGAATCTGCTCGCGGCGAGCGCGCATCAAGTCCAAATAGTTATCCATTGCCAATCGCCTCCGCTGACAGCCAAACAAGTAGTCCCATGCTAACGCAAGAGCGCGGCCCCGCATGTGCAAGGCCGCGCTCACTTAGGTATTTACAATCTTTCGACGAACGGGGTTACTTACTCCTCGTCGTCCTCGCCATCGTCCTCATCCTCAAGATGATCGAGCAGGTAGCGAAGACCCTCGCTGACCTCGTTAGCGGGCACCTTGGCAACGTAGCGAGCGTCGACGGCGGGCCTCATGATAACACCCTCGCCCGAAGGCACGCGCATGCTCTCGAGCTCATCCTCATCAGTGCAGGCGATATCACCGGCAGTCATACGCTGTCCGGTCAACAGGAAGGTCAGACGGCAGGCGGCATCGATGGAAATCGAGGCGATGCGATCGAGATAGCGCGATACCATGATGGCGCGGCGCAGGTCGTCATAGTTGCTGTCGTCGTCCATAAAATCGCCCGTGTCCATGCGGTTAAAGGTGCGGAAGAACTTCTCGTAGGCGGCGTGCACTGGCTCGTCCTCGACGGCCAGGTTGCAGATGATGGACATGTCATTGGTGACGAGCGCAGAAAGCGAAGAGCCCAGCACCTGGTAGACGGCCTCAGCCTCGGCCTCGACCGTGCCGACAAGCTCCTTGGGCAGCGAGATGTCGGCCTTGATCATATGACGCGTGGCGCGGCAAATCTGGCGAACCTTATCGGTCATGCGCTGCAGGTTAAAGTCGACGTAGATGATCGTCTGCAGCAAGCGGAAGTCGGAGGCGACCGGTGACTGCGTGGCAATCAGGTTGTAGCAGACGGCCTCCAGGTTGGCGCAGCGTGCGTCAATCGAAAGCGTGCGCTTCTTGGTCTTGGTGGCGAGCTTGCGGTCGTCGGTCACATAGGCCTTCACGGCATCGTGGAGGGCCAGATCGACGGCCTCGTAGATGCTCAGCATCTCGTGACGGGCCTCGATGAGCTGACGGGAAAACAGTTTGCGCATGGTTCACTCCAATCAGTTGGGTGCGGTCATGCCGCCCGCACAGTGAATACGCACCGGACCAGATCCGATCGGCTTGGGACTAGTCGCACCGATCAGCCAAAGCGGCCGGTGATATAGTCTTCCGTCCGCGAGTCCACCGGGCTGGTGAAGATCGCGTCGGTTTGACCATACTCGATGAGCGTAGCGGGCTCGCCGGCAACTTCCTGCAAGAAGAATGCGGTGTAGTCGCTAATGCGAGCTGCCTGCTGCATTGAATGCGTGACGATGATGATCGTCATCTCGGGCGCCAGCTCGGCCATCAGATCCTCGACCTTAGAGACGGACGTGGGGTCGATGGCGGAGCAGGGCTCGTCCATCAGAAGGACATCGGGTTGCACCGCAAGCACGCGCGCGATGCACAGACGCTGCTGCTGACCGCCCGAGAGCGCCAAACCATCCTTGTTGAGCTGATTGGATACCTCTTTCCAGAGGTTGGCGCGCTTGAGCGATTCTTCCACGATGTCATCGAGGTCACTTTTGCTAGTCACGCCCTGCAGACGAGGGCCAAAGGCGACATTCTCGTAGATGGATTTGGGAAACGGGTTGGGCTGCTGAAAGATCATGCCCACGCGACGACGGAGATCGACCGGATCGACACCCTCGGCATAGATATCGTTGCCGTCGAGCGTCATGGTGCCCTCGACGCGCGTGCCCTCAATCAGGTCATTCATGCGGTTGATGCAGCGCAAAAACGTCGACTTGCCGCAGCCCGAAGGGCCAATGAAGGAGGTGATGGCGTTTTTGGCGATGTTGAGGTCAAGCCCCGTCAGCGCATGAAAGTCACCGTACCAAAAGTTGAAATCCTTGGCCGTAATGGCCGCTTGCTCCAACGCGGGAGCGGACTGATAAACGGACATGGGACTCCTTAACTAGCGACGCTTGCGCGACAGGAAGCGCGCAAACAGGTTGAAGGCCAAAATGATCACCATCAGCAAGAGCGCGGTGCCGTAGGCTGCGTTCATGTTGATGCCGTCGTTGGCAAGCAGGTACAGGTGAACGGTCATGGGACGGCCGGAATCGAGCGGCGAAATAGGTAGATTGATGGCCTGGCCCATGGTGTAGAGCACCACGGCGGTCTCGCCGATGGCACGGCCGATGGCAAGGACGATGCCCGTGGCAATGCGGCCAAAGGCCGAAGGAAGCACGATCTTGGAGACGACCTGCCACTTGGTAGCGCCCAGGCCGTACGCGCCCCAACGGATATAGCGCGGAACGGCGCGAATGGCTTCTTCGGTGGTGCGCATGACGATGGGCAACATGAGCAGCGCCAGCGCGAGCGCGGCGGAAAGCATCGAGAGTCCCAAACCCATGGCCTCGACAAAGAGCGCGTAGCCAAACAGGCCCATAACGATGGAGGGCACCGAGGCCAAAGCGTCAGCAGCGTAGCGAATGAGCTCGACGACCTTGCCCTGCTTGGCGTACTCGGCCAGATAGACGGCTGCCAGCACAGCAATCGGCGTGCAGATAAGCATGGCGAGCGCCGTCACGTAGACGGTCGAGACGATCGTGGGCCAAATTCCGCCCTCGGCGTTGACGCCCTGGGGCCAACCGAAGATAAAGTCGAGCGAGATGTGTGGCAGGCCGTTGATGACCACGTAGGCGATGATAGCGACCAGCACCAGCGTGGTGATGTAGGCAGCGGCACGAAACACGCCAAGCATGATCTTGTTGGACAGGTCCTTGTTGATGCGGCCCTTCTTGCCGTGGGAAAGGGCACGCTTGATGCGCTCGCGCGACGAGGTCGTATCGACCGTCGTGTCAACGGAATCGGACATAGCCTACCCCCTCTTCTTCTTGGAAATCAGACGAACGATACCCACCAGCGTGGCGGAGATGATAAACAGGACCACACCCATGCCGAACAGCGCCGAGCGGTGCAGACCCGAGGAATAGCTCATGTCGAGCGCAATCTGGCTCGTGAGCGTCGAGATGGGGCTCGCAATGCTGTCGGGAATAACCGGGGCGTTACCTACGACCATGAGCACGGCCATGGTCTCGCCGATGGCACGGCCCATACCCAGCACGATGGCATCCACGATACCCAGCTTGGCGGCAGGTAGCACGACCTTATAGATGGTCTGCCACTTTGTGGCGCCCATGGCATACGATGCCTCGCGAATGCCCATGGGAATGGAATTGAGAGCATCGATGGTGAGCGTGGTGATGGTAGGGACGATCATGATGGCAAGCACGAACCACGCCGTCAGCGCACCAAAACCAAGGCCGCCGGTCAGTTGTGCGATAAACGGGCGGATGATGATCATGCCAAAGAAGCCGTAGATGATGGAGGGTATGCCCGCCAGCAGGTCAACGGCGGGGCTGATGAGCTTGCGCACGCGCTTGCTGGCAATCTCGACCAGGTAAACGGCCGTACCCACGCCCAGCGGCACGCCCATGGCGAGCGCACCGACGGTCACCAGACCCGAGCCAGCAAGCAGCGACAAGATGCCGTAGTGGCCCTCGGAAGGCGCCCACGTAAAGCTAAAGAAGTCAGCCAGACCGATGTCAGTAAAGACGGGCAGCGCCGAGTACGTGGTAAAGACAAAAATCAGGATGACGGTAACGACCGCCAAGAACGCGCAGGCAAAGAAGATCCACTGCAGCGCCTTCTCCTTGATATAGGTACTGCGCGATACGAGCGCCAGCTCGCGCTTCTTGGGCGTCTGAACATTCTGCTCAGTCTGGGAGTTTTCCTGTGCTTCCATGCTACTCACTCCCCTTCTCGTCGTTGGTGACGGGAATAAAGCCCGCCTCGCGAATCTGCTTGTCCATCTTTTCGGACGTCACGTAGTCGATGTAATCCTGCGCTTGCTGCGAAGGCGTTCCCTTCACAAAGAAATAGAGGTCGCGGGAGATGGGATAACCGCCACTCGCGACTGTCTTCTCGGACGCCTCGACGTGATTAACCGAGACGGCCTTGACCGAAGTCTTGGCGTTGAGGCTCTCGACAAAACCCAGCGAGATGTAGCCAATAGCACCGCGAGAGCGAGACACGACATCGCGTACCTGGCCCGTGCCCGAAAGAACGGCCGAGCGGCGATCGAACGGCGTGCCGTCCATCACGATGGTACGGAAGGCCTCACGCGTGCCGGACGCCTCATCTCGGTTGATAACCTGAATCCTCAGGTCCTCGCCACCGACTTCTTTCCAGTTGGTGATCTTGCCGGCGTAAATATCGCGGAGCTGCTCGGTCGAGAGGTTATCGACCGGGTTATCGTCGTTCACGATGACCGCGATACCGTCGTGGGCAATGACGATGGGAGTCAGGCCCAGATCCTGTTCGTCGGCATTGAGTCCACGGGAGGAGCTGGCGATAGCGGCCGTGCCGGCGCTGACGGCCTCGATGCCAGCAGAAGAACCCAAACCGGAAACGAGCACGTCGATGCCGGTCTCCTCCTTAAAGCCCTCGGCCGCAATCTCGGCGATAGGAAGGCAGGTCGTGGAGCCAGCGACGGTAATGGAAGAGGTAGAAGATCCCGAAGAACAGGCGCACAGCGTAAGCGTAAGCACAGCGGCGCTCAGGACCGATACGATCTTTCTCATAGCATCACGCCGATCGCAGCATGGCGCCCACAGGTGCCGCCCTCGTTACGGTAGGAATAAAAGCGGTCGTTCTGACGCACGGTCGAAAGCTGGGTATCCACGATATTATCCGCGTCGACACCGACATCTACCAGCGCCTCGCGAATGGCAGCGGAAAGATCGAGCATGCGAGAGGTACTCGCATCGATGCAAGAGAACTCGGCGGCAAAGCGATCCATGAGTTCCTGGGATACCTCATATTCGTCACCCAAGATATGGGGGCCGATATAGGCGGAAACGCCGCTCGCATCGCAACCGGCAGCATCGCAAAGCGCCTGGCACGCCTTGGCGGAAATGCGTGCAATCGTGCCCTTCCAACCGGAGTGCACCACGGCAAATCCGCCAGGGGCCACCAGCACCACGGGAACGCAGTCGGCAAAGCAGAGCAGCACGGGTACGTTATGCGCCGTACAGACGATGGCATCGCAGCCCTCGGCAATCTGCTCGCGAACAGCCTCAAGATCGTCGGCGCCGTTCGAAGT
>URZR01000071.1 GCA_900552425.1 uncultured Collinsella sp.
TCGGCTCATTAAAATAACGAACGGGATGGCACGCCGCGTGGCGTACCATCCCGCACATAATATCGAGGATGTGACAAAGGGACTGTCCCTTTGTCACATCTGCTAGTTCTCGTCGCCTACCAGCTGAGTTAGCTTACTCCCACTCGACCGTGCCGACGGGCTTCGGCGTGAGGTCGTAGCACACTCGGCAGATGCCGGGAACCTCGGCGGTGACGCGAGCGGTAATACGCTTGAGCAGCGCCCAGTCGAGCTCGGGCACCTCGGCGGTCATGACATCGACGGTGTTGATGCAGCGGATGATGCAGGGCCAGTCGTAGGCGCGCTTACCCTCGCGCACGCCGGTGGCGCGGAAGTCGGGCACGACGGCAAAATACTGCCAGATGGTCAGACCTGCCTTGTCGATCTCCTCGCGCACGATGGCGTCGGCTTCGCGCAGCGCCTCAAGACGGTCGCGGGTGATGGCGCCAAGGCAGCGGACGCCCAGGCCAGGACCGGGGAACGGCTGACGCTCAACCATGTTCTCGGGCAGGCCGAGCTCGCGGCCCACGACGCGCACCTCGTCCTTGTACAGCAGCTTGACGGGCTCGCAGAGCTCAAACTGCAGGTCATCGGGCAGGCCGCCCACGTTGTGGTGAGCCTTCACGCCATCCTGGGACTCCAGGATGTCGGGATAGATGGTGCCCTGGGCGAGGAAGCTAACCTCGTCGCCAACCTTGCGGGCCTCCTCCTCGAACACGCGAATGAACTCGGCGCCGATAATCTTACGCTTGGCCTCGGGCTCCTCGACGTCCACGAGCTTATCCAGGAAGCGATCAGTCGCGTCAACATAGACCAGGTTGGCGTCCATCTGGTTCTTGAAGACGTCGACGACCTGCTCGCTCTCGCCCTTGCGCATCAGGCCGTGGTTCACGTGCACGCAGATGAGTTGCTTGCCGATGGCCTTGATGAGCAAGGCCGCGACAACCGAGCTGTCAACGCCGCCCGAAAGGGCCAGCAGGACCTTCTTGTCGCCGATCTGCTCGCGGATTGCAGCGACCTGCTCTTCGATGAACGCCTGGGCAAGTTCGGGAGTGGTGATACGCACCATGTCGTCGGGACGCTTGTTGGGATCCATGCAGAGCTCCTTTTCGGTTCGATGGGAATGCGTTACACGTATGCAAACGCACCGTCACATGACCTCATTATATGCAGAACGAGATGCGTTTCCCATCGCTGCGACAGAGCTTTTTACAGGGGTGGTATTTTTTCCTAATGTCGAGGTCAGCTAGGCTTCGGTAGCCACCTTGGGAGCATCGCCAATAGACTCTTCCTTTATACGTTCGGCACAATCGTAGGCGATACCCACAAATTCAAGTCCCGAGCAACAGGAGTACAATTGCTGCTATTGTTGCCAGCTGTTGGGAGATGGAAGATGGACTGCGATGGCTACCCATGCGTTCCCATGCCGTTGATGTGCACTGCCTTTGTGCCGGGGCAGATGGACGCTGCGGTTGCAGGCATTTCCGACCCCGATTCGCGCGCCATTGCCACGGCAGAAGCGCTGTACTTTCGCGGACAGGCCACCCTTGCTGCCAAGACGGCGCGCCCCTATCTTGACGCCACCGATCCCGCACTGCGCTATTCCGCATGCTTTATCTGCGGATACGCCAGTCTGTCGCTCAACCGTATCGCCGACGCCCGCCGGTGCCTTGCTGGCATCCTCGATACGCCGGCCGACGAGGAATCGCCCGCCATCCACGCTACGCATATCCTGTTCGCCTCGGCCGCGAGCGTCCTGCTGCACTTGCCTTCCCCGTATTCTGCCGAAGAGTTTTATCCGCTTGCGGCGCATCTGCCCGAAGGCCTGCGCTTGTTCGCCAGCTACGTGATGGCGCATGCCCTGTACCTGCGCGGCGAATATGGCCGCAGTCTGGGCATGGCGGAAAACGCCCTAATTATGAAACAGGGAAGCTATCCCATCTCGGAACTGTTCCTGCACCTGGCAGCTTCCATGGCATACATGAGTCTCAAAGACGTCGACGCCGCAAAAGCGCATTTTGGCGCCGCTTGGGACATTGCGCGCCCCGACGGCCTCATCGAGCTCATCGGCGAGCACCACGGCCTTTTACAGGGGCTCATCGAGGCGTGCCTAAAAACGCAATACCCTGACGATTTCGCGCGCATCATCGAGATCACGTACCGCTTCAGCTACGGCTGGCGGCGCATCCACAACCCCGATTCGGGCGAGGACGTGGCCGACGATCTAACGACCACGGAATTCACCATGGCCATGCTCGCCTGTCGTGGGTGGACCAACGCCGAAATCGCACGCCATATGGGAGTATCGCCGGGCACCGTCAAAAACCGCCTATCCGGCGTATACGCAAAGCTTGGCATCGGCACACGCGCCGAGCTGGTCGCGCATATGTTACGTTAGCGACCGGACTGCCAAGCGCATCGAACGCGTTCCGGAACCCGGCGCTTCGCTCGATCAATTTGGACATTTTGGCCATCGAACGGCACTACCGCCACGAAGCGTCTTCTCGCAAAATTGGATTATTTCCACCGATATTTGCGGGATGGGAGCCCAAGATGCTTGATCGCCGTTCGTTACTTGTTGCTGGAGCGTCCTCGCTGGCGAGCATCATGTTGCCTCGCGTGCCGGGAAGCGAAAATGCCTTCCTGCTGCCGTTCGCGCCCACCGCGGCCTATGCCGACGAAGAAGATCCCTTCAAGGTGCTCGTTCTCTCGCGCACCATGTTTGGTGTAGTCGTGGTCGACGTCGCCAACAAGAATACGCCCATCGCAGGTGCCCAGGTCACGCTCACATCGCGCTATGCCGTAGGCAAGCAGCTCACCGCCACGACCGATGACGAAGGCACGGCCATCTTTGAGGTCGCCCCTCTTTCGGAAGACTACGTGGACGAGGCAACGCTTCTCGACGCGTACGACTTTAACGGCGGCATCTCCATTAGCATGGCGGGCTACCGCGATGTCGAGATTCCCCTTGCGCGTATCCAGGGCGGCACCGCCATAACCGCACCCACACGTCCGCTGTCCGACGGCGAGCCGTACTTCCGCCAGCTCACATTCGACGAATGGGACATCCAGTACGCCGACGCCACGTTTATGGCAATGCCAGCGGACGAAGCAGCAAACGACCAGCCCAACACGCACGCTTTTACCGTGCAGGCCCATCTGCCGCGGGGCGGGCAGGCAACGCTGCGCATCAACAAAGTGATGCCCGCTGCGGGCAGCTCATCCGAAACCGTCACGCAGATTGGCCAAGTCAAGGCCAGCGCATCGGGCGCGGATAATCTGGCGACGTTCACACTCGAAGACAAGTTTCTCGACGCGGCATCGGGCCTTCTGGAGGAAGGGTGCAAGCTGCGCTTTGTCCTCGACTATCAGGGCAAAACCTACACGCTCTCATCCCCCATGGCCGTTGTCACCGCGCCGGCCGCAAAGGCGGAATCGGGCTCGACCACTATCGTCCCCACTACCATGGACCAAGAGGTCACTCCGTTTGATTTCCCCGCGGCGTTTCCCGGCATCGGCGGCAATAAGTTCACGTGCTGGATACCCACATTTCCGATCCTCTTCGATTTCTCGTTTGCTGGATACGTGCTGTTTGGCGGAGGATACAAACCAGCCAGCTATATGAACGATTCGGGCAATCCGGATCCGGAGTACTGGAAGAAGTCACCGCGCGAGTCGGGCGCCAAGCAGGCAAACCGCTACCTCGACGAAATGGAGGGGAAGTGGAATCAGTACAAAAGTATGAGTGCCGGTTCGGGCACCGATCCAAGAAACACCAAGCTCCTTCGCCACCATTGCACGCCGCTGTTCACGATGGATATCGCCACACAGCTGTACGGCTCGCTCGCCTACGATTGGGTGGGCAAAACCTGGGGTGACAACAACGACCCCGCATACGGCAATATTAAGGCCCTCTTCCAGGTAAGAACCGACCTCAATTGGACCGAGCAGTTTACCCTAGGACCGGTGCCGTTTTTCCTAAACGTCAACCCCTGGGTGCTGGCAAAACTGGCGCTCGCCGTGGGCGCCCACACGCACGGCAGCGGCGCGGCGTTTTTCAAGAACATTTCGCTCGACTATTCCAACACGTCGGGCTCGTTCACCATCCAGATCGGGCTTGCCGTCATTGCAGGCGTCGCTTCGTCCGCTGTGCGTGGCGCCGCATCCCTCACACTGTTCATTGGGTACGAGAAGGCAGATGGACACCAGCTTCCGCGGCTGCGCGTAGGTGCAGACGTCGATGTCGATGTGATACTCCAGTTCGTAATGTTCAAGTGGACCACCAAGGCTTGGTCGGGGTCGTGGCCCACACTCATCGATTCGTGGAATATGTCGGTGAACAATGGCGACCAGTATGTGCTCCAACGCTCTGAGCTGGCATTGGGTGGAGATACGCCTTACACGCTGGATGCCTGCTTCGGCACGCCCGGCAACACCGAGGCAGGTGGTGTGCCGCAGTTTATCGCATCGGCCACCATCGTCACCAACGCCGAGCTGCTCGCACGCGCCGAGGTTAAGGCCACTGCCGTAAACGCCGCGCCTGTCGTGCGCGATTGGGATCAAGCGGTCACGCGCATTGAGCTCGAGGCGGATTCAGAAAGCGACGACACGGGACAGATCGAGCATTTCGTCCATGCACTGGTAGAGAACGACGAAAATGCCGCACCGATGTATGAGTACACCTACATCGGTCAGTCAACGAACGCCGTTGCGGACCCGAACGCCAATTCTGCCGGCGTGTCGGAGGACGAGCGTGGCGGCGTCAAACCCTCGAGCGACAACGTGCTGTTTTCCGGCGTGCTCAGCGAAGCCCACATGAAGCTAACGATGATTGCCGGCGTAGAATACCTGTTCCGTATCGCCTCGGTGCGCTACGGCGACAATGGCCGCTCGCGCCTGGTGGTGCACACAAAGGCAAACGGCACGTGGTCCGCTCCCACGCCCGTGGACTTTCCCCTTGGGTTTGGCGAGGGCGACGTGGAGCGCGACGGCATATTCGATTACGACTTCGACGTGGTGGAATATACGGACGGAAGAGGAAACCAGGACGCCTACGTGCTGCTGGTCTCGGGCGAGCGCCCCGCCGGCGACAACACCCTTTTCGATACGGCAAGCACAGCCGGCATACTGTCCGTTGTGCGCCTGCGCATAAGTAATGACGAGATCCGCGTGGTGTCGCATACGTCATGGCGCAGCATCTCGCGCGGCCGCCTGCAAGAGGATGGCTACCATTGCCTGCAGTGCCCGCGTATCACGGTGGGCAAGACGCTGGTCGACGGACGCCTGTCGGGTGCCTACCTCCACCGCCGCGGAACCACCGCAGAGAAGGCGCTCGGCAGCGAGGCCGAGGTTGCGCTGGAATGCTTTACCCTGTGGTCGGATGATTTGGGCGACAGCCTGACGTTCCGCCAAGTTCTTCGCTTTCCGCAGGCACCGTCGAGTATCGAGCTGAGCGAGCCCGAGAATATCAACGGCAAAATGGTGGTGCCCGTTGCGTACGAGACCGCAGACGGTTGCGGCTGCGCATCGTACGCCGTGATCGGCCAGTCCATTGCGGGCTGGGGCGTTATGCCACCAGACGCCACGGTGCCCCATGCGGTGCCGTGGCCACAACATTCGGGCTTTTTGGCCACCGTCAACGAGCAGCTGCAGCATATTACTTGGACGCGAGGCGCATCGGCATTTGCAACGCAGCCCGTGGGTGCCGCAGGCTGTGGCCCGGCATCGTTTAGCGTAAGCAACAACGGCAGGTGCGCGCTCTATGTAGAGAACACCGATGGCAAGGTGGGGCAAACCTATGACGAAGAAGGCAACCCGGTAGCAGTAATGGGCAAGCACTTCCGCATCTTCGCCAGCACCTTGGCAGGCGATCTGTTCACGGAGCCGTTCGTGATGTGCGAGCTGGACCATCCCGTCGATCAGATAACGACATTTTTGACGTCGGGAGGCATGCTCTCCGCGCTCGCCACGCACATTGTGAGCGCGGAGAAGAGCGAGGCGGAGCTGCACGGCATCGAAGTGCCCTTGGTGGCGTGTGCCACTCCGACGGGCGCGGTCGCTACCTCGGGCGCGGTGGTGCCCGGAGCAGCAGGCGAATCCTTCATGGTCACGGTGCGAAACGACGGCAACACTTTGCTGACTGCCGGCACAATCGATCTGTACCGAGAGGGCTCCAGCCAGCCGTTCTCCAGCGCATCCATCGGATTCGGAGCGAACGCACGCATGGCTTCGATCTACGATCCAGAGCTTGCCGAAGACGCTTCGGCCAACGACATGGCACACGTAAAGTACGCGCTCGAGACGCTGGGCGCACGTTTTGCAACGCACCCGCTGGTAGCCGACAACGGCAACGCCGTGCTGGCACCGGGTTGCACGGCACAGTTCCGCATGAGCTTCGCCATCCCCGAGAGTTGGAGCGACGAAGTGGGCAAACGCGTAACGCTGTATGCGAAGGCGCGTAATCTGGTGGCGCTCGATCCCGTAACGCTCGAGGAGATCCGACCGGGCGCAAACTCGGCGCTGAGTGCCGTTCTGCACGAGCTTCATGTGCCCGACGCGGCATGCGAACGCTCAGAAGTTCAGGTCGGCGTATGCGACAGCGCGGATACGACAGGACTTCACGACGCCCCGATGACAGCAGACGGCGATGGTAGCTCGAGTGGCGGCGGTACTGACGAGGGCGGCGGCTCCGGCGGAAGCAGCTCCGGCAGTGGCAAGGACCACGGCAATAACAAGCGCTCCGGAAAAGCGGGCGCGCTTGCGGGCACGGGCGACAGCAACGTCCCCCTAACCGCAGCCGCAGCAGCGCTCGCCGCAGTTGGTGCCGGCCTTGTCGCCTACAGCGCCCGCCGCACGGCGCTCGAAAAAGACACCGCCAATGAGGACAATTCGGATAGGCCTCGCTAGCTCCTAGTTACTTTTGTGAGAGGCGCCGACTCGGCTCATCGAACATCAAAATGGGCTGGTTCTGAATACCCAGAGCCAGCCCATTGCGCATTAAATGTCGTCTGAGGAGTCGAGTTCTGCCTCGAGCTTGGCACGGCGTCTTTTCGCCGTGAAAAACGTTGCGCACAGGACAGCAAACGTGGCCGCGAAAATCGTCGCACCGCAGAACACGCCCGTGACCAGGTTCGCCAACCAAAAGACGCTTTCGAGCGGTACGATCTGCGCCTCAGCGATACAGCGCATTGCGGCAATAACAAGCGCGAACGCGGCGCCGCTAAGACCGCTGACAAGCAGGAAATATCCAACAGGAAGATGCTCGGTTTGCCCAAAACGATTGGTATCGACATAGCCCTTCCGCGTTTGCAGTCCTGCGCAAATCAACATCACGAGAACGAGCCACAAATACATGGCTGCCTCGAACGGCGTTGCAAAGCCATGCGGCATTTCACTAGCGTCGCTGTGAACCCACGTAACCTGTCGAGCTATAAACTGGTAGAAAAAGATCATCAACATGCCAAACGAAAGCAGCACGAAGCCAATCTTGTAGATCTTCGCGTTCTCAGCCTCCAGGCGTTCATCCTTTTGGCCGGCATATTCACGCCACTTTTGCACGATTTTCAGATCTTCATATTTCATAGTGAACTCCTAAAGAGCATTAGGGTCGGCGTCGGTTTCGTCTTCCCAAAACAAGTCGTTCAACGTAACGCGCAGCGCCTTACAGATTGCCACGCACAAATTGAGCGTGGGGTTGTAGCCGCCCGCCTCGATAAGGCCGATGGTTTGGCGCGTAACGCCCACGGCTTGGGCTAAGTCAGCTTGCGAAAGGCCAGCCGCCGCGCGTGCCGCCTTCATGCGTAGGTTCTTTTTGCCCGGCATGGAGTTCCTTTCGTAGTAATGGACAGATATCCGTTGCAACATGACAGAAATATATTGCATCCTTCACAAGATGTCAACTATATCTGTCATTATGGAAACCATGTCCGCCATCGCCATGTGGACATAACAATTTCGATTCGCTATTCAATCTTACTCGGACAAAACCGAGTCGGAAGGACCCGAGTAAGTGGAACTTATCAGCATGGCCAACGCGCACGCCAATAACCGGATTTGCCGGAACCATGCGTGCCCCATCGTTTAATAGCTCCGTTATTGTTCGATGATCTTCTTGACGACCGCGGGAACGCCTGCCGCCACCACGTTGTCCGGAAGGTCTTCCGTCACGACGCTGCCCGCGGCAATAACGCAACCACTGCCGATGGTAACCCCCTGCAGCACGGACACGTTCGCGCCAAACCAGCAGTTATCGCCTACAACAATAGGCAGAGC
>URZR01000072.1 GCA_900552425.1 uncultured Collinsella sp.
GACGAAATGCTCGATGCCATAGAGGGGCGATAAGCAAGTCCAACAACTTGCTGCGCTGCCTCATAACAGCAAAACGGCGAGCCACCCTCTCGGAGTGGCCCGCCGTTCTCATTTTGATGTACGCGCAAGGACCATAGAGCCTTCCGCCGCGAAGCGCCGTTAGTACAGCTTGGCGCCCGCGGGGATGGAATCATCCACGATCAGCACGTTCAGGCGCTCCTCGGGCTCCTCGCCCTCGGCAACGTTCTCGGCGTGCACCGCGGAGATGATCATGCCGCACGAATCGATACCCATCATCTTGCGCGGGGGCAGGTTGGTGATGGCGATAAGCGTCTTGCCGACCAGGTCCTCGGGCTCGTAGTAATCATGGATGCCGGAGAGGATGGTGCGGTCGGTGCCGGTGCCGTCATCGAGCGTAAAGTTCAGCAGCTTCTTGGACTTCTTGACGGCCTCGCATGCCTTGACCTTCACGGCGCGGAAGTCGCTCTTGGAGAAGGTATCAAAGTCGACGAACTCCTCAAACAGCGGCTCGACGGCAATCTTGGAATAATCAACCGTGGGCTTGAGCGGCTTGACGAAGGGGCTCGCGGTGTTGCCGGCCTCGGCAGCTTTGGCAGCAGCGGCACCGGACTGGAAACCCTTCTCGGGCTTCATGTGCGGGAACAGCAGCACGTCGCGGATGGAAGCCTGGTTGGTGAGCAGCATGACCACGCGGTCGATACCGATGCCGATGCCACCCGCGGGAGGCATACCGTACTCGAGGGCGCGCACGTAATCCTCGTCGTACTCCATGGCCTCATCGTCGCCACCGGCCTTCTCGGCCATCTGGGCAGCGAAGCGCTCGGCCTGGTCGACCGGGTCGTTGAGCTCGGAGAACGCGTTGGCGTACTCGTGACCGGCGATGACCAGCTCAAAGCGATGGGTCAGGCGCGGATCATCCTCAAAGCGCTTGGCAAGCGGGCTAACCTCGATGGGGTAATCGCACACGAAGGTGGGGTTGACGATGGTGTCCTCGCCCAGCTCGTCATAGATCTCGGCGATGATCTTGCCGGCGGTCCACTCGGGCTTAATCTCCAGGCCCTTCTCGCGTGCGGCGGCAGCAAGCTCCTCAACCGGCGTGTCGATGGTGACCTGCTTACCAATCACGTCAGAGACGATATCGGTCATGGAACGGCTTGCCCACTCACCAGAAAGGTCGATGGTCTGGCCCTGGTACTCAATAACCTCGGGGTTGCCGATAGCCTTGTTAGCGGCCTTAATGACACCCTGGGCGAGCGCCTTCATGCCCTCGAGATCGGAGAAGGCGCGGTAGGCCTCCATCGTGGTGAACTCGGGGTTATGGGTAAGGTCCATACCCTCGTTGCGGAAGATGCGGCCGATCTCGAAAACGCGCTCAAAGCCGCCGACGATGCAGCGCTTGAGGTGCAGCTCGGTGGCGATACGCAGGTAGCACTCCTGATCGAGCGCGTTGAAGTGCGTGATGAACGGCTTGGCAGTAGCTCCGCCCTGGATGGTCTGCAGGATAGGAGTCTCGACCTCCATGTAGCCATCGGACTCCATAAAGCGGCGGAACGTGGAGAGGATCTGCGAGCGCTTGCGGAAGGTCTCGCGAACGTCGTCGTTGGCGATCAGGTCGACATAACGCTGACGATAGCGGGTCTCCTTGTCGGAGAGACCGTGGAACTTCTCGGGCAGCGGGCGAACGGCCTTGGACAGCAGCGTCGCGCTCTTGGGGGCAACGGAAAGCTGACCACGCTTGGTACGCACGACCACGCCGGTCACGCCCAGGATATCGCCCAGGTCGAGGGCCTTGAGCGTATTCCAGGCGGCCTCGTCCATATCGTTGATGCGGCAGAACAGCTGGATCTCGCCGGTCGCGTCGCGCACGACGATGAACATGATCTTGCCCTGACCGCGCTTGGCGACCACACGGCCGCCGATCTTCACGACGTCCTCGGTGTCCTCGCCATCGGTGAGCTCGGCGTACTTAGTCTCGATGTCGACGACGTAGTCCTCAATCTCGGAGTGCTCGGGATAGGGGTTCTGGCCCGCCTCGAACAGGGCGGCGCGCTTGGCCAGGCGGGTGGCGCGCTCGTCGTTGAGCGTCGATGCCTGATCGGCGGCGTTCTGGTTCTCTGCCATAAGTTAGCTCCTCAAATTAAATCGCTCCCCAGGATTCGGTCCCAGGGAGCGAAAACATACCTTTACGCGGGACCGTGGTCTAGCGTGCGATCTTTGCGATGGTGTAGACGCGGGTCTTGCCCGAAGGCGTAACGACCTCGACGGAGTCGCCCTCGCCGTGACCGATGATGGCATGGCCGACCGGAGACTCGTTGGAGATCTTGTGCTCGAGCGAGTTGGTCTCGGTGGTACCGACGAGCGTGACTTCCATGACCTCACCGTTGGGATCGATCAGAGAAACGGTGGAACCGATGGAGACGGTCAGATCGCCCGTGGTGGCAGCAACCTGAGCGTTGGCGAGGATGGCCTGAATCTCGGCAATGCGAGCAGCATTCTGGGCCTGCTTGTCCTTGGCGGCGTCGTACTCGGAGTTCTCCGAAAGGTCGCCGAACGCGCGGGCTTCCTTGATGTCCTCGACGATCTCCTTGGCGTAATCGCCCTCACGCCAAGCGAGCTCCTCGACGAGCTTCTGGCGGCCCTCAGCGGTCAGTACGATCTGGCTTGCGTCCATACGGATATCTCCCCAACTATGATGTAACGATCAACTGTCAACAAAACGAAAAAGACCGGCTAGCCTGCGGGCAAGCCGGTCAGGTGCTCACCCCAAAGGGATGGGACTACTCTGCGTCCGCGTCGCTGTCCTCTGCCTTCTTTTGCTTGGCAGCAGCGAGCTTGGCCTCGAGCTCTGCGATCTCCTTGTCCTCCTTGGACTCCTCGACCACAACGTCCTCGGCCTGCTTGGTTTCGCCCTTATCGTCGCCCTCCATACCCTCGCGGATATTCTTGACGGTAGAGCCGAGGGACTTGCCGAGCTTCGGCAGGTTCTTAGGCCCGAAGATAATCAGGACAACAACGAGAATAATGATGAGCTCAGGAGCCCTCAGTCCAAACATGTAGACCTCCACAATACAGCGAGACAAGCTCGAATGAGTATACCGCGGGTGCCGCGGTATCACAACAATAGCTAAAAAAAGGGACCGCAAGAAGCGGTCCCTCCTCATGCTCTGGTCGGGTTGACTGGATTTGAACCAGCGACCCCTGCGTCCCGAACGCAGTGCTCTACCAAACTGAGCCACAACCCGTTAGCTCGACTATAGTAACAAAGATTTTCGCCGCGTGCTAGAGAAATTTTTATTTCTTTGGCGCTTCAATGCGAACCGTGTTGGGAATGAGCTCCGTCGCGCAGGACCACCAGCCGTTTTGCAGGGCAGCGTCGGCAAGCCTTTCGGCCGTGACGGCGGTGTCGCAAATGGCAAACGAGCAGGCGCCCGATCCGCACACATCTACAGCAACGGCGCCGTCCCGTTTACGCAGCCAATCGAGCACCGTTTGAATCTGCGGCTCCATCTGTGCGGAAATGACACCCAGGTTGTTATGGATGAGCGCATATGCCGTCTCGGCATCGCCAGCACGCAAGGCAGAAGCTATCGCGCCGGGCTTGTCTGCAGGCACTGGGGCCTCGTCAAAACGTCGATAGGCTTCAATTGTTGAAACGCTTGCCTCGCGCGGCTTGACCAGCACGACGGGTGTCGCAGGTAGTACGGGGTACTCGGTGGCCAGCACGTCTCCCCCACCCACGTAAAACGCAGGGCTGGCATGCAAAAAGAAGGGAACGTCAGCGCCAATGCCCCGTGCAATGTCGTCGAGCGCGGGGTCGGTGCGATCAATTCCCCAGAGCTCCGCCAAGGCAACAATGACCGCGGCCGCATCCGTCGAGGGGCCGCCCAAGCCGGCGCACAATGGAATGCGCTTCTCAATCGTCACGCAGATGTTTGCCTCGCGACCATAATGCTCGGCCATAGCAGCGGCTGCACGATACGCCGTATTCTTTTGCATGGGAAAGTCGGATGCCGGAATCGTCTGGACGGTCAGCGCCTGCGCCGGCGTGACCGTCACGGTATCGGAAAGGCCGACGGCTGCCATCAGGGAATCGACCCTGTGGTAGCCGCGGGCGTCACGCTCGGTATGAACCCCCAGATAGAGGTTGATCTTTGCCGGCGCGGAAAGGGTCAGGGACCAATCGGTCACCGCTAGTGCTCCTCGAGCTGATTGCCGAGCGGAGTAAAGATGTGCTCACCGCTCTCGGGGTCGAACAGCTCGACCTGACCGGTAAGGACGTCGATGTACTGGTAGGACTGACGCGACTTGCGGCCGCGGCGTTCGTCAACCTCGACGATAAAGACTGCCGGATGGACGCTCTTGATGGTGCCCATGCGCTCGACGACGCGGGTGCGGCCCATGTTGGCCTTCACCTTAACGCGATCGCCCACCATATCGGTCAGCTTCTCGTGGATGTCGTCGACGTGATTGACTTCCATCTCTTCCATGAACAGGGCCTCCAGAAGGTGCAATTCAAAAAGGGGATAATACCCCTAAGATAGACAAAACTCTAATACTATAGCACCCTGTTGCCGCCATACGCAAGTAGCTAAATAAACCCCGTCCCAAATACGTACCAGACGACAACCTCGCATGACCAGTTGTTACGCGGTTTGGTAAAACCGCGTAACCTAAAGGTTGTCCGTGTCCAAGACGATGGTGAATGGGCCGTCGTTGACCAAGTCGACTTTCATATCGGCGCCAAAGATGCCGTGCGCCACGTGTTCGACATCTTGGCGAACGAGCGTCAGGAAGTACTCGTAGAGCTCGTTGGCGACATCGGGGGCGCCGGCATCCGTAAACGATGGGCGGCGGCCGTGACGGCAATCGGCGAACAGCGTGAACTGCGACACTACGAGAACCTCGCCGTCGACATCGGCAAGTGCCAGGTTGGTCTTGCCGTTCTCGTCCTCGTTAATGCGCAAGCCCCGGAGCTTGCCCCACAGTTTATCGGCCTCGGCGCGCGTGTCGCCGTGGCCCACGCCCAGCAGCACCAGATAGCCGCGCCCAATTTTACCCACGCACTCGCCGTCGACCGTCACGCCGGCGTTGAGTACGCGCTGCACCACCGCACGCACGGCCTACTCCTCGCCCGTCAGTTTGGCGGATAGGTGCTCGAGCGCATGGAATCGGTGGCTGATGGCGTTCTTCTCGTCCGCCGTCAACTCGGCCATGGTCTTGCCCGGCGTGTCGACCGGCAGGAACAGTGGGTCGTAGCCAAAGCCATGATCGCCGCGGCCCTCGTGTGCGATAGCGCCCTCGCAGGCGCCCTCGCCATAAGTGACCAGGCCGTCCGTGTCGATAAGCGCGACGACGCTCATAAAACGCGCGGTGCGGTCCTCGTCGGCCACGCCCTCCAGATTCACGAGGAGCTTGGCGTTGTTGGCGGCATCGTCGCCGTGCACGCCCGCATAGCGTGCGCTGTACACGCCCGGCTCACCGTCCAGGGCATCAACGACCAGGCCCGAATCGTCGGCGATGGCCATAAGCCCCGTCTCCTCTACCGCGGCCTGCGCCTTGATGATGGCGTTCTCCAAAAACGTCGTGCCGTTTTCCTCGGGGTCCTCAAAATCACCCAGCTGACCCAACGCCACAAAGCGAACCTCGGGCATGACCTTGCCCAAAATGGCCTCGATCTCGGTGAGCTTATGGGCATTGCCCGTTGCCACGACGATGGTCGCCGCCGGGTCGAGGGTGTCGATATCGATCTTCTCTAGTGCCATGACTGGCTTCCTTGTCTCTATAGCAATGCCGCCCAAGGGAAACTGGCCTCGAGCCCTCTCCCCTCCCTGGCGACAGAAACCTTATACTTCGACGTTTTCCCAGATAAAACCTACCAAAATTAACATCCCTTTTTGGCAGGTTAGGCGAGGGCTTGGCGCTGAAGCTCGATGAGCTCGGCAACGCCCTTGTCGCCCAGGTCGAGTAGGGCGTTGAGACGCTTACGGTCGAAGGGCGCCTGCTCGCCGGTACCCTGAAGTTCGATCATCTCGCCGGTGTCGGTGGCGACGAGGTTCATGTCGACTTCGGCGTGGCTGTCCTCGGAATAATCGAGGTCAAGCAGCGTATTGCCGTCGACAACGCCCATAGAGATGGCAGCCACCTGGCCGGTAAGCGGGATGCGCTCGATCTTGCCTGCCTCGACCCACATGGCGAGGGCGTCGTGCAGCGCCACCCAGGCGCCGGTAATGCTCGCCGTACGCGTACCGCCATCGGCCTGGATCACGTCGCAGTCGACGGTGACGGTGTACTCGCCGAGCGCCTTCATGTTGACGACGGTACGCAGGCTGCGACCAATGAGGCGCTCGATCTCCATGGAGCGGCCTTTGCGGTTGGCGTGCTCGCGCTTGCAGCGCTTGCCGGTCGATGCCGGCAGCATGGCGTACTCCGCCGTTACCCAACCGGCCTTGGCGCCCTTGCGCCAGCCCGGCACGCCCTCCTCGATGGTGGCAGCGCACAGCACGCGCGTATCGCCAAACTCGGCCAGGCACGAACCGTGGGCGTGCTTCATAACGCCGCGAGTAAGCTTGATGGGGCGCAGCTCATCGACGGCGCGGCCGTTGGCGCGGTTAACCTGCATGTACTCCATAGGAATATCCTTTCGGCAAAAGATGTGGCGAAGGCTTTGGCGGCTGCCTTACATCTATTTCAGCTCATCGATATCGATATGTTCGATGCTCTTGAGCGGCTGACCAAAGATAAAGCTGCCCGCCACCGCAAACTCGGCAATGTTATCGGCCGTCGTGGCAAAACGATGCTGCGGCTCGGCGGCGTCACCCGCCAGCTGCTCGCGGCGCGTGAGGATATCGGTCAGCTCGCGCGTGGTCTCCTCGGCGGAACTTACGACGCGCACCCCAGGCCCCAGCGCATGCCGGATAGGTCCCACCAACAGCGGAAAATGCGTACAGCCGAGCACCACGGTATCGATACCGTGGTCGCGCAGCGGCTCAACCGTGGCACCCACCAGCGCACGCACGGCAGGCGTATCGAAGATGTCCTCGTTCTCGAGCCACTGTTCCTGCAGATGTGCACCCGAGGCGAGCTCGTGTTCGACAACCTCGACAAAGCTCGAGGCAGGACAACCGTATACATCGACGCCGGCATCTAGATCCTGAATGGCGCGCGTGTAGGCGCCCGAGCGAATGGTGAGGTTGGTGGCGAGCACGCCCACGCGACGCGAACGGGTGCTGTTGATTGCCGCACGGGCACCCGGCGCGATCACGCCGATCACGGGAACGTCGAGCACCTGCTGGGCCAAACGCAAGGCCGCAGCGGTCGCTGTATTGCAGGCGATGACCATGATCTTGACGTCGTGCTTCGACAGCCAACGGCCCGCCTGCAACGCAAACGAGCGCACCTCATCCTCGGTGCGCGTGCCGTAGGGGCAGCGTTTGGTGTCGCCGAAGTAGTAGACGGACTCGTGCGGCAGCACCGTCGCGATGGCGCGCGCAACCGTCAGACCGCCCAAACCAGAATCGAACACGCCAATCGGGCGCGTGTCGCCTGTCGGATTCTCGATATCGGACATTACCTCACCAGTCTCTCTCGAAAAGACATGTCCAAGTGCGGCGACGCCGCGCTACGAACGCGCCGCGACCAGCAGCTCTGCCGTCGCCGCCCAACCGTCGACAATTTTGCCGCGCGTAACGAAAGCGTTCTCGCAAGCAGCCAGGAACTCGGGCGCGCCGGCGCTCGTCAGGCCATTCTCGACCAGGCAGAACGTGCCCACGTGATCGGCCATGTAGAAGTCGGACTCGGAATCGCCGAGCGCGAGCGTCTCCTCGCGCTCAATCCCCAGGTGCTCGCAGAAGCGCGCGATGGCAACGCCCTTGTTGAGGCCGGCGGGATTGATGTTAAACGCGCGACCGTCCTCGACGCGATCGAGCTCGAGCGTCGTCGGCTTGGACAGATGCGTCAGGTGACCGTTACAGGCCCACACCAGGCCGCAGCCGGCCTCGTCCAGGATGGCCTGGACCTCATTGTCGGGCACATCGCCGCGCATGCCGACGGTGACCTCGCGGTACTTGTAGCCGGTCGACATGTCGTTGTGATACTCGATCTTGTGCGGCCAGCGGGCAAGAATCTTCTCGCACACGCCGGTCTGCTCGATCACCTGGT
>URZR01000073.1 GCA_900552425.1 uncultured Collinsella sp.
GAGATGGCGGTGCCGCCCCGCCCGGCCCGGCCGGTGCGGCCGATGCGGTGGACGTAGGTCTCCGGTACGTCGGGCAGGTTGTAGTTGAACACGTGGGAGAGCTCCTCAATGTCCAGGCCCCGGGCGGCGATGTCGGTAGCCACCAGGACCTGCACCGCGCCGCCTTTGAAGTCGGCCAGGGCCTGCTGCTTCACGGCCTCATCGTCAGACAGGATAAAGCTCTGGATGATGTTCTTGCGATCGCCCAGGAACATGTGCTCGGTGCGGCACAGACCGATGGCCTCGGCGCCAAACTCAAGAGCGAGCTCGGCATCCTCGGGGTTGTCGGCGTTGACGCGCACGTGGTTGGCGTGACCGTCGGTCTCGTCCAAACGGATCTCATCGGCCCAAGACAGGATGGTGTCCAGGTCGCCGGTGAGCTCTGCAGAGACCAGGTCGACCGCGCCGTCAACGACGATACCCTGGGTGCCGTCGATGGAGATGACATCGCCCTCGCGCAGCACGCGGTCGCTGCCCTCGATGCGCACGACCTTCTCTGCCGCGTCAATGTGGAAGCGCTCAACGCCGCAAACGCAGGGCGTACCCATGCCGCGGGCGATAACGGCGGCATGGCTCGTCTTGCCACCGTGGCTGGTCAGGATGCCCTCGGCGGCGACCATGCCCTTCAGGTCGTCGGGGTTGGTCTCCCAACGAACCAGAATGACCTTGTGACCCTCGGCGGAACGCGCGACGGCGTCGTCACTCGAGAACACGACCTCACCCACGGCGGCACCGGGGCTGGCGTTAAGGCCGCTGGCCAGGGCCTCGTACTTCTTGGAGGCGTCGAACTGCGGGTGCAGGAGCTGATCGAGCTGCGCGGGATCGATGCGGCTCACGGCCTCCTCGCGGGTGATGAGGCCCTCCTCGACCATTTCGATAGCAATGCGCAGGGCGGCAGTGGCGGTGCGCTTGCCCACGCGGGTCTGGAGCATCCAGAGCTTGCCCTGCTCGATGGTAAACTCGATATCGCATATATCGCGGTAATGATCCTCGAGCGTCAGGAACACGTGCTCGAGCTCCTCACCAGCGGACTCGAGGCCCGGGGTGGTCTTGAGGTCGGCGATGGGCTCGGTGTTTCGGATGCCGGCGACGACGTCCTCGCCCTGGGCATTCACCAAAAAGTCGCCATAGAACTCCTTGGTGCCGTCGGCCGGGTTGCGCGTAAAGGCGACGCCGGTCGCAGAGGTCTCGCCCTTGTTGCCAAAGGCCATGGCCTGGACGTTGACGGCGGTGCCGAGCTCGTCGGAAATGCCGTGCTGCTTGCGGTAGATGCAGGCGCGCTCGTTCATCCAGCTGCCAAAGACGGCCTGGATGGCAAGGCGCAGCTGGAGCTCCGGATCGTGCGGGAAAACGGGCTTACCGTCGGCGACCTCGAGCTCGGGATACAGGGTCGCCTCGACGTTCTCGGAGAAGATGCCCTTAAAGGTCTCGACGAGCTCCTGCAGGTCCTCGGCCGAAAGCTCGGAATCGACACGAACGCCGGCGACCAGGCGGGCCTGGGTCAGGGCGTTCTCGAATAGATCGGCGTCGACGCCCATGACGACGTTGGAGAACATCTGGATAAAGCGACGGTAGCTGTCCCAGGCAAAGCGCGGGTTTTGCGTCTGCGCGATAAGGCCCTGGACGGAATCGTCGTTGAGGCCCAGGTTGAGGACCGTGTCCATCATGCCGGGCATGGAGAACGGAGCGCCCGAGCGAACCGACACGAGCAGCGGATCGAAGGCATCGCCGAGTTTCTTGCCGCAACGGGCCTCGAGGTCCGCCCCAGCGGCAACGATCTCATCGAGTGCGCCTTCGGGCCACACATTGCCGGCACCGGAGTACTCGACGCAAGTCTGGCAGGTAATGGTAAAGCCACCGGGAACCGGCAGACCGATGCGGCTCATCTCGGCAAGGTTTGCGCCTTTGCCGCCAAGCACGAAGTTCATGGATTTGTCGCCCTCAGTGACACAGGTGCCCTGGGCGTCGGTTCCAAAACGGTAAACCCTCTTGCAATCGCTCACGATACTTCCCCTTCCATGCGCTTACGCGCACGACCGTGGTAACGAATCGACCCGCCGGATGCGGGCCGTGAGGGAACTATACGGCGGGTTTTGGACAGGCTTGAGCAGAGGGTGCGCGGTTTGGTAAACGTGCTAAAACCGGCGGTAAACGGTAGGTAAAGGTGGCTACCTTATGAAGATACCACTACAAGGAAAGTGCAGGTCGGATGCGATGTATTTGCTAAATCGCTTTACCATTTATCAGCATTATTTCCAAGTATTCTCTTTGGTTAGCTAAAAGAGCCCCGTCCCAAATTAGCTACCCAAACAACCTTGTCCCAAGTGAGCTACTTTTGTTGAGCGCGGCAGGCGGCACGGCGGGCTCTGGCTTCCTGGATCTCCTCGAGGTGGGCAATGATCTCGGCAGCGCTTTCCTCGATGGCTTTGCCGTCGGTACGCACAACAAAGCAGCCTAAGCGCTTCATGAGGGCACGAGCTTCCTCAAGCTCGCTGCGCACGCTCTCAGGCTCGGCATAGGAGCCGGCAACGGCACGGGCGTAGTCATCGCCCAAGCGGCTATCGCGAATCTCAGAAATAACGTCGACGGTCGAAATCAGGCCGAACAGGTGCATCGGGTCAACCTCGTAAATCGACTTGGGCGGCTCCATGCCATGCGCCAGTGGGACATTGGCGACCTTGTAGCCCTGATAGGCTAAATACATCGACAGCGGCGTCTTGGATGTACGCGAGACACCCAGCAGCACGATATCGGCACCCGACAGATCGTCGCAACCACGACCGTCATCGTGCTCAACGAAATACTCCATGGCCTCGATACGATGGAAATAGCGGTCATCGGTCTTGTGAATCACGCCCGCAACGCACTTGGGCGGCACACCGATGAGCGACGACAGCACGGCAAGCGTCGGGCCGATCAGGTCGACCGAACGGATATGCAGCATACCCAGGTAATCGAGCACGCGGGCGCGAAGCGCCGGATCGACAATGGTATGGAACACGGCGACATCGCGATGGTCGGCATCGACGCGCGGCCCCACAAATGACTTGACCTGCTCCACGGAGGTCACCTTGGGCAGGCGCAAAACGCGAAAAGCCCCTTCATCAAATTGCCCGGACGCCGCAAGCACCACCTCACAAGCGGTATCGCCGAGCGAGTCGGAGATAACGATAACGGTGGGACGAGCGGTGACCGGGCAATCCATGCGGGGCTCCTTTTGCGCTTATGCGCAGGCTGGCTTACTTTTTGCGGGCAAGCTCACCGATGTTGGCAATGCCGGAGAAAACGGCCTCGAAGCGGTTGAGCAGCTTAAGGCGATTATCGCGAAGCTGCTCGTCCTTGTCCATGACCATGACCTCATCGAAGAAACGGTCGATGGGCGCGCGCAGGGCGGCGAGGGCGGCAAATGCGGCCGGGTAGTCCTCGGCAGCAAGGGCGGCATCGACGGCGGTCTGAGCAGCCTCGGAGGCGTCGGCGAGCGCAAGCTCGACCTCGCCCATCAGGCTGCGGTCATACTCCGCACCCAGCTCGGGCTTGGAGATATGCGCGGCGCGGGCATAGGCGGTCGCCAGGTTGTCGAACGTCTCAGCGTCGTTCTTGCGGGCCTCGTCGAGGGCGGCGCAGCGGGCGAAGAAGACGGACGGGGCGATGATATGCACCGCGGAGACGGCGGCGACGGTATCGGCCGGAATCTTTTCGTCGCGGGCCATGCTCACCAGGCGGCCATGGAAGAAGTCACGAACCTGCTGGGCGACCTCGGCGGCGTCGAACTCAATGCCCTGCTCGCTGTAGAGCTCGAGTGCAAAGTCGATGAGCGACGTGGGGTCGATCGGCAGACGATCGCGCAGGATGTTGATGATGCCGATGGCGGCGCGACGCAGCGCGTACGGGTCGGAAGAGCCGGTCGGGGGCTCGCCGATGGCAAAGATACCGGCGATGGTATCGAGCTTGTCGGCGCAGGCCACGATGCAGCCAGCTGTGCCCTCGGGCAGCTCGTCGCCGGCAAAGCGGGGACGATAGTGATCGCGAATGGCGTGGGCGACCTCGTCGTTCTCCCCCATCGCGGAGGCATAATAACCGCCCATCACGCCCTGCTGGCTCGTGAACTCGACGACGGCGTTGGACACCAGGTCGGCCTTGCACAGATGTGCGGCGCGGCCGGCATCAGCGGCCAGATGGGCACCCAGGTGAGCCTCGCGGGCAATAGCGAGCGCGAGCTGCTCAATACGCTCGGACTTGGCAAGCACGCTGCCGAGCTTCTCCTGGAAGGCGACCTTGGCCAGGCGCTCACGGAACTCGTCGAGGGAGATCTTCAGATCCTCCTCGTAGAAGAACTTGGCGTCGTCCAGACGGGCGCGCACGACGCGCTCGTTGCCGTCAATCACGCGCTCGGCATTCTCGGGCTTGCTGTTGGAGACGACCACGAACTCACGCGTCAGCTTGCCCTCGCCGTCATAAATCGGGAAGTAGCGCTGGTTGGTGAGCATAGACTCGCAGATGATCTCGTGCGGGACCTTGAGGAACTCCTCATCGAAGGTACCGACGAGCACCGTCGGCCACTCGCAGAGGTTGATGACCTCCTCGAAGACCTTCTTGGGCGTATCGACGTGGCAGCCAGGACGGGCGGCCTCGACCTCGGCGATACCGGCAAGGATGGCCTCACGACGGCGCTCGGCAGAAAGCACGCCGGCGTCCTCGAGCACCTGCTCGTAAACAGCGGGGCTGGCGACCACATGGTCACCGGGGCCCAGGACGCGATGGCCGCGCGTGGTGTTGCCACTCGTCACGTCGGCAAACGACACGGGCACGACGTCCTCGCCCAAAAGGCAGCAGATCCAGCGGACCGGACGCACGAACGTGGCGTGCTCGTGGCCCCAGCGCTGGCTGCGGTAGTTGGGCCACTGCAGGCCGGCGATGGTCTTCTCGCACAGGGCCGTCAGGATCGGGGTGGCCGGAGCGGAAGGAATGTTCTTCTCGGCAAAGACGTACTCTCGGCCGTCGGTGTCCTCGCGACGAACCAGATTCTCGGCAGCCACACCGCACTTGCGGGCGAAGCCCTGGGCGGCCTTGGTGGCGTTACCGTCAGCGTCGAAGGCGATGTTGGCCGCGGGGCCGCGCTTGACCTCGTGGACCTCATCAGTCGCGGTGGCGACGTCGGCAACGAGCGCAGCCAGGCGACGCGGGCTCGAGATCATACGGACCTCGCCGTGGGCCAGACCGGCCTCGTCGAGACCCTTGGCGATCATGGTGCCAAGCTGCTTGACGGCATTGTTCAACGGTGCGGAGGGCATTTCCTCCGTACCAATCTCAAACAGGAAATCCTTAGCGTCTGCCATGGCTTACGCCACCTCGCCTTCCTGGTCGGCATTCTCGTTGACTCCGGCGACCTCGGCCATATAGGCCTCGCAGCACGCCTTGGCGACGGCGCGGACGCGCAGGATGTAGTTGGCGCGCTCGACTGCGGACAGCGCACCGCGGGCATCAAGCAGGTTGAAGGCATGGCTGCACTTCATGACGCAGTCGTACGCCGGCAGCGGTAGCTTGCGCTCCAGGCAGGAGTGGCACTCGGCCTCATAGTCGTCGAACTTCTGACGCATCATCTCGACGTTGGCGACCTCAAAGTTGTAGGCACTGAACTCGCGCTCGTTCTCCAGGAACACGTCGCCGTAGGTCATGGGCATGCCGTCGGGCAGGTAGCTCCACACCAGGTCGTAGACCGAGTTGACGCCCTGGGCGTACATGGCGATACGCTCCAGGCCATAGGTGATCTCGACGGGCACGGGGTCGACCTCGATGCCGCCCACCTGCTGGAAGTACGTAAACTGCGTGACCTCCATGCCGTTGAGCCAGACCTCCCAACCAAGGCCCCAGGCACCGAGCGTCGGGCTCTCCCAGTCGTCCTCGACAAAGCGGACGTCATGGTCGTTGGGGTCCAGGCCAATGGCGGCCAGCGAACCCAGGTAGAGCTCCTGGGCGTTGACCGGCGAGGGCTTGATGAGCACCTGGAACTGATAGTAGTGCTGCATGCGGTTGGGGTTCTCGCCGTAGCGGCCGTCGGCGGGACGGCGGCAGGGCTGCGCATAGCAGGTGCGCCACTCGGCGGGACCGAGCGAGCGCAGCGTGGTCGCGGTATGGAAGGTACCGGCACCGACCTCGGAGTCATAGGGCTGCATAATGACGCAGCCCTGCTCGCCCCAGTACTGCTGGAGGCGCAGGATGATGTCTTGGAAGGAAAGCGATGAAGCGTTCATGCCTCTAATATCCCCTCGTCGAAACGATTACACGGTTAGGTACTGTACTATAGCGGTTTTTAGTCGATAGCGCCGATACGGTTGAGCGGCCAGTAGCGCACAAGTGCAACGGCTATCAAGTCGGAGCGGTCGACCGGGCCAAAGTAGCGGGAGTCGGCAGAGTTCTCGCGGTTGTCGCCCATCACCCACACACAGTCGTCAGGGACGGTGTAGGGATAGCTCACCTGAGCGCCGGGGGCTTGGACCGAAAGCGGCCAGCTCATGCCGGTCGTATAGTCTTCGTCGAGCGCCTGGCCGTCGACGACAACCTTGCCGTCCTGCAGGTCGACCGTCTGACCGGCCGTGGCGATGACGCGCTTTACCAGCACGTCATGCTCGGACGTGGCATCGGGGTTGTGGAACACCACGATATCGCCTTGCTTGACGGGCTGCCCAAGCTCGAGGCTGACCTTCTGCGCCAGGATCTGGTCGCCAATCTCGATCGTGGACTCCATGGAACCGGTAGGCACCACAAAGGGTTCGACCACAAACGAGCGAATCAAAAAGGTGGCGACCAGTGCGATCGCGACGACCACGATCCACTCAAACGCACCCTTTAGCACGGAATGCTGCGATGGAACCATTCTCACTCCTCGCTCTGTGAATACGAAGCGTCCAGGATCTCCTGCGCGTACGCGCGCTCCTCTACCGTAAGTCGTGCCGTCTCGATAAGATCGGGACGCCAACGACAGGTACGCTCGATGGCGTTTTTGCGACGCCAGGCATCGACCTTGGCATGGTCGCCGCTTACGAGCACTGGAGGCACGCCCTCGCCATTGAACTCGGCGGGGCGGGTGTACTGCGCGTACTCGAGCAGGCCACCGTCCTCGGCGGTCGAGAAAGACTCGTCCACGTTGCTCATCTCGTCGCCCAAGGCTCCGGGAATGAGCCGTACGACGGCATCGGCCACGACCATAGCGGGCAGCTCGCCGCCTGTGAGCACGTAGTCGCCGATCGACAGGCGCTCATCGGCATACGCATATGCGCGCTCGTCGACGCCCTCGTAACGGCTGCACACAAACAGCAGGCGCTCGCTTTTGAGCAGGCGCTCGGCCACATGCTGCGTAAAGGGCTCCCCGCAGGGGGTGAAGAACACCACGGTGGGCTTGGGACCCTCGGAGCTGATGGCCTCGATTGCCTCGGCAATGGGCTCGACCTTCATGAGCATGCCCTGCCCGCCGCCATACGGCTCGTCATCGACGGTGCGATGGCGGTCGTGCGTCCAGTCGCGCAGGTTATACGCCTTAAAATCAAAAAGGCCGGCCTTGCGGGCGCGGCCCAAAATCGACGTGGACATGACGGGCTCAAACATCTCGGGAAAGACCGAAAGGGTCTCAATCAGCATGCTGTCCTCCCTACTTGTCCATATCGATCAAGCCATCCATAACGTGGACGGAAATTGTTCCTGTGTCGGGAAGATCGAGCACAACCTGCTCGATCACGGGAATCAGCACCTCGCCGTACCGATCGCCCTCGACAACCCAAACATCGTTGGCGGGCGTCGACATGATCTCGACAATCGTACCGAGCGAGCCAAAGCGCTCATCGACCACCTCGCGACCCATAAGGTCGATATAGGCGGCGTCGAGCGAATCGAGCTCAAAGTCGTCACGATTGGCCAGCACATAGCATCCGGTGATGCCCTCAGCGGCCGTCAAGTCATCTATGCCCTCAAACGAGACCAGATCGCCATCGCCCGCATCGGTGACGGACACGACCGTGCAAAAGCGGTCGCGCTTGAGCGCCGGAGGCGTCAGGGCGACGCGCATGCCC
>URZR01000074.1 GCA_900552425.1 uncultured Collinsella sp.
TGCCGTTCCAGGTTTTGCGTGCTGTTGCCGGCGATAACAACGGCGACGCCCGCCCGCCGCGCGCAGTCAATCGACTCGCGCGTGACCGGGCAGGCGTCGGCATCAATAAAGAGCGTTCGCGGCATCTAGTGCACCAGTTTGCCAAATTGAATGGCGCGAACAATGAGCGTTACGCCAAACACCAGCAGCGCGGCGCCACTAAAGATGACAAGCATCTTGGCCGACCACAGCGGATAGATAAACACGAACATGCCGGCGATGATGGAGAGTGCACCGCTCAGGATGGCAAGGGCGCGGTTGGACGAAAGCTCGGACTCCAGAATGGACATGACACCTTCGACAATCCAGCCAAAGCCGGCCACGATAACCACCATCGTGGTGAGTGTCGCGGTCGAGAAGGCCTGGTTGCGCAGGATTATGACGCCGCCCAGGATAATGAGTAGGTTGGAGATGATGCTCGTCACGCGCCAGCCAGTGGGCAGCAGCGGCTCAAAAATGGCAGTGAACAGCCTGATGGCAGCGGTGATTACAAAGTAAAAACCCAGGACGGTCGTCAAAAAGACGAGGGACTTGGCGGGTGCAAAAAGCAGCGCGATGCCAGCAATGAGCGCCACGACGCCCGTGATGGCGTAGATCCAGCGCACGGCCTTGACGGCTTTGCCCGCCATACTTTTCTCGTCAAATCCAAACTGGCTCGATTTTTGGTCATCGTTCCTAAAGATACCCATAACGTCTCCTTTCCGTGCGGCGTAAGCCTTGATCGTTACAACCAGTATCGCTTAAAGGCGCTGGCGTATGGGTCGGGGAGGGCGAAACGTAACCCAAAGGTCCCGAATTGTTTCCGTTGTTCCCCACGTCGCGGTTTTCTATTCAACAGGTGTAGAACATTGCAGCCCTGTTCGTTATTGCCTACGTTTTAGGTTAGATTTTCCTAAGGACAATTGGCTTGTATTGGGGGTCCCTATGAACGAAGCAGTTCCCGAGGCACCGTCGAGTGTCGAATCGATGGCAAAGCAAGGTTGCGAAAAGCTCGGTCTGGAAGCGTTTGATGCGTTGGTCCGTCGTGCCCGTACGTGCCGCCGTTTTGACGAGTCTATGCGCGTGCCGCGCGAGTTTTTGCTTGAGCTGGCGGAGCTGGCGCACCTGACCCCGTGTGGTGCCAATGCTCAGCGTCTTCGTTTTCATGTGGTGAGCGGTGCCGAGGATTGCGTGCGTGTATTTGATGAGCTTGCATGGGCCGGCGCGTTTAAGGATTGGCCGGGTCCTGCCGAGGGCGAGCGTCCGACCGGCTATATCGCGATTCTGGCCGAGCGCGCCGTTCCGGGCAAGCCTGCCGCTCCCATTACCGAGGTCGACACGGGCATTGCCGCGCAGACGATGATGCTCGCCGCCCGCAGCGCCACGCCCGAGGTGGCAGCCTGCATGTTCAAGGCCTTTACGCCCCGCGCGATCGATGCCATGGGGCTCAATAACGACAAGTATGAGCTCAAGCTGATCATGGCGTTTGGCGTTCCGGCCGAGACACAGGTGATCGATGCGATCGATTCCAACCCCGACGGCTCCATCAATTATTGGCGCGACGAGGCGCAGGTGCACCACGTACCCAAGCGTCCGCTTGCCGACGTGCTGCTGTAGTTGTGCGTCGTTGCGGTGCAATCCGGCGGCAAAATCACCACAAAGGCTCCTGTCCCCTTTGTGGTGGTACGAGGGGAGGGTGTGTGGCAGATCTGTATTTGGTGCGGCATGGGCAGACTGAGCTCAATGTGCAGAGCATTTTGCAGGGCTGGCACGATTCGCCGCTTACGGCGCGCGGGCGCGAGCAGGCGCTGACGGCGCGTACGGCGTTTGCGGCGCGTGGCGTGGCCTTTGATCATGTGTATTCCTCGCCGTTGGGCCGGGCGCGGCATACGGCCGAGCTTATCGTTGGCGAGGGCCGTTCCATTGAGCTGGTCGATGACCTGCGTGAGTGGCATTTTGGCTCGCTGGAGGGCACATCAAATCGCGAGATGCCGCCGCAGCCCTGGGGCGATTATCCGGTGGCCTTTGGCGGTGAGTCGGAAGTGCAGCTTCAGTCGCGCATGGTCGCGGCGCTGTCCCGCATCATGGCCAGGCCGCAGCACGACTGCGTGCTGGCGGTTTCCCACGGCTCAGCCTGCCAGGAGTTTCTTGAGTATGTGACTGGCGGGGGAGAGCTACCCGACAACGGTGCCGTGCTTCATTTTGGCTATTGCGACGGGGCGTTTTCGCTCTTGGGTTGGTAACGAACGAAAGGACCCCTATGAATAAAGATCTGTATCTGGTCCGTCATGGACAGACGATATTCAACCTTAAGCGCATTATTCAGGGCTGGAGCGACTCGCCGCTTACGCAGTTGGGTTGCGACCAGGCGGCGCGCGCCGGCATGTTTTTGCGCGCACGCGGCATTGAGCCCGACCACGTCTACACCTCTACGCTGCACCGCACCGAACAGACCATCGCCAACCTGTGGCCGGGCTTGGCGTACGAGCGCCTGGACGGTCTGCGCGAGTGGTTCTTTGGCGACTTTGAGGCCGAGCGCGTGATGCTTATGCCCGAGCGCCCGTGGCGCGATTTCTATCGTCAATTTGGCGGCGAGGGCCAGATCCAGGTGCGCGAGCGCATGGTGGCGACGCTGACCGAACTCATGCGACGCCCGGACCACGAGTGCGTCCTTGCGGTGAGCCACGGATCGGCCATCAAGGAGTTTTTGGACCACGTGCGGGGCGCGGCGGCCGACGAGCGCGAACGCGTGCCGGGCAACTGCTCAGTGCTGCATTTTGCGTTTGACGACGAATCCGACACGTTTGAGTTGGTCGAAGTCTTTACGCAGGAGGATTACGCGCGCGAGCTGGGGCTAGAGCCGCTCGTGGCGGCAGCGGGTCCGCAGCGTGGGTAACGCTGGCGTTGCGGCGCGGTTTGCTGTCGTAATTGTTTGATGCGAAAGGGGCGGAGGTGCATGTGTTTGCTGCATCTCCGCCCCTTGTTTATTT
Source organism: uncultured Collinsella sp. (assembly GCA_900552425.1). GTDB lineage: Bacteria > Actinomycetota > Coriobacteriia > Coriobacteriales > Coriobacteriaceae > Collinsella. The sequence goes on from URZR01000074.1 coordinate 3,009, forward strand.
GGATACTGGGTTTTCCAGCTTCGCGTTTGAGTCCGCTAGAACCGTGAGATTTGATGAGTGAGCAGACCCGTCGGAACCTGCGGCGCGCCGCCGTTGACCTGCGCAGCGGGGAACAGCACGGCTACAGCAAAGTTGAACGGCTCTCTGCCAGAGTAGGCGCCGGCGGCACGGGCCTCATCGGCCAGAATCTGCGATGCCCCAGCCAGTGCGACGGCATAGGCGGAGTCACCGGCGAACACCGGGTCGGGCGCCTGATCGAGCATGGCGCGGATGGCGGCAACAGCGTCCTCGCGCTTGACCTCCCACACGCGATGTGAAATGCCGGCGGGGTCGGTGACGGCGTAGAGCGAGGCACCCTCTTTGGCGGCGCCCAGGATGATATCCATGACGGGCGAGGCTTCGTAGGCGAGCGTTACAGGGCGGGGCTGCACCTTAAGCTCGGCGATTGCGCGGGCGGCTGCGGCCGCATCTGCGGAGGACGCGTTGTCGTCCGTCAGTACACCAACCGGGCAAATTGCCACAACGCCCGTCACGCGTCCCAGCTCTCCCGAACACTCGTACACGTAATACGCCGCGCCTGGATCCTTGAGCATTAGGCCGTCAGCAATGGCGCCGCGCAGGGCGTCGTTGCCGCTCAGGATACCACCCATCGCAGGCAGCGCCTCGAGCACGCGGTCCTGAGCCGGGCGGATGCAGGGAAACGGAAGAGCTTTCATGGACGGTCCTAACGCGCGAGTCGGTTGTTCGCGGCTTATTATGCCCCAACTTGTCCATTCGCGTCCCAGAGCAAGTTATCGGCGAGCGCGATCAACACCTGCTGGCAGCGAACGATATCGGCGTGGGGCACATATTCGTTGGGCTTGTGGGCGAGCGCGAGCGAGCCTGGGCCATAGCTCATACAGTTGCGGTTGCCCGTCTTGCCAGCAATGACGGCAGTGTCGGTGTAGCCGGTAAAGAAGCCGACGGTCGTGTCCGTGCCCGTCACATCGTCTGCTGTGCACTTGAGCGCAGCTAGAAGGGGAGAGGCCGGATCGCGCTCGATGGCGGGGCGGTCGCCTGTCACGGTATAGCTTCCATGGCAGCCGGGGACCGCGGCTTCGGCAGCGACAATGGCCTGCTCTACCATGCGCGTCGCGGCGGCCGTATCGGTCGGCGGGGTCAGGCGCATATCGACCCAGACCTTAGCGTGGTCGGGCACGACATAGGGACGGTAGCCACCCTCGATCTGTCCAAACGTGATGGTCGATGGCCCCAGCTCCTCATGTAAAGGTAGCGTCGCAAACGTGCGACGAAGCGAGCACGCGACCTCGGCCATGGCGGCGACGGCATCCGCGCCCTTCCACGGCTGGCTCGCATGCGCCGTTACGCCAGCCATTTCAATCTCGAACCACGTGCGCCCCTTGTGCGCCACCTGGATCTGCCCGTCGGTGGGCTCGGTGTCCAGCACCCATTCGCGCGAGCCGACCCAGCCAGCATCGATCGCGGCCTCTGAGCCGCGCATAAAGTCTTCCTCGTCGACCGAGCAGATGAGCGAAAAGCCGCGGCGGGGCAACGCGCCATCCGCCGCCACGCGCTCGAGCGTATGGATCAGTGCGGCAATAGCGCAGGCCAGGCCACCCTTCATATCGCAGGCACCGCGGCCATAGAGTTTATCGTCGCGCACAACCGCCCCAAGCGGTGCGATGTCTGCGTCCCAGCCATCGCCCAAGGTGACGGTATCCATGTGGCAGATATAGATCAGCCGCGGCTCGTCGCTTTGGCCCGGCACGGTGACTTTAAGGTTGCGGCGCCCGGGCAGCACTTCGAGCTCCTCAATCTGCACGGCATCGAGCGCAGAACTATCAAGTTGTGCCAGCTGCTGCTCAATGAGCCTCTTAATGAAGCGCTCAATTTCATCCTCATACGCGCCCGGGTCTGAGCTGTCGATCCGCACAAGCTCCTGCGCAAGCCGCCAGGCAAAGTCCTCATCAACCATATGCAACCTCACAATCAGTTTGCTTTCCAAACCGATTGTAAGCCTCCTGAGAGATCCGCGACGTGGGCGTGGCAGTATTTACCGTTCGCAGGCCGAGCCAGCGCGTTTGCCGTCCGAGCGGGTTCACAAGCGACGCAGCGGGTACGTACCCTTCATGGACGACATGCTGTGCGACATATCTGCCTTTCGGTATCACCGGATACCTCCACAGGTCTTGGCAATAATGCCGGACCTGCCCGATTCTGCGGACGATCCGCGCAGGGAGCACCTATGTGAGCATCCGCTCGTCACGCATTTCCTGGGCACCCCGTTACACGTGTTGGCGCAGGGCAGCTGCGGACGTAAGGGCGATCGCATTGTCAGGCATGTTTGGAACGGGGAGAGGCCGTTTGATTCCGTGCGGCAGACGGAGTTTGGCCTCGATGTTGCGTCCCCACTATTTACCCTGCTGACTCTGGCTTCCTCGGTCTCAAACGAGCGTCTAATCATGTGCATGTATGAGATGTGCGGCACCTTTGCCGTGTGCAAGATTGCGCCTCAGGTAAAGTCGGCACTTGAGCAGGCATATGGGAGCCGATGGAGTGACGCACGGTCGGGCTGGGAAAACGTAAAGGATGTCTCGGGGAATCCAACGGACTTGTGGAAACGACCTCCCTTGATCGAGCTCTCTGAGCTTACAGAGTTCGTCGATAAGGTCCGGGGGCTCCGCGGCGCTAAATCGTTCATACGAGCCGCGAAATGCATTACGGGGGTGGCAGCATCGCCGCTCGAGGTCCAGGCTTCGATGCTGTTTGGCCTTACGAGGTTGCGCGGCGGCGAAGGGCTGCGCCTTACCAATAACGTCGAGATTCGCTTGACGCACAGCGCCCGCCTGATTTCGGGGCTTGATAGGCGCTATGCCGATATCCTGCTGGCAAATAAGGACGGCAGCCGAGAGTGTCTGGTTGAATGCCAAGGTAAAGCCATTCACGGATCCATTGAATCCAAGATCTCGGACTCCGATCGAACGACGGCCTTGCAAGCCATGGGATATCCCGTCGTTCTGATGACCTATGGTCAGCTGGCCGACTCCGATGCCTTCCGCGTGGTGATGGAGCTCATCATGTCCTATCTCGATGTGCCGCTGAAAGACAAGACGCCGCGACAGCAGGAGCTCGAACGGCGGCTTCGTGAGGAGATTTTTATCGATTGGGCAGGAATGTAGCCGCGCGGGTGGAAAACGGTCGCGCGGACTAGAGTTTTGGTCACAAAAAGACTTATATTTCGCCTTGGAGGGGCCTTAAAAATGCTATCTAGAATAAGTTGTTTCGGAAAATGGACAGTCAACTTACATTCGGCACATAGAGACCGATTTTTACCTACTAAAGTCCCTGATAAAGCTGTTTATCAAAGCGGGCGTGCTTAGCGACTGGAGCCTCACTATCGATTATCTGAAAAAACTTGTTCTGGGTATCATTTTAAAGTCGTCCGGAGCAACAAAATCGGCCCCCGTTTCGTGAAAACGGGGGCCGAATGGGCTTCGTGGTCTGTCTGGCAGGCTTGGCACCGGCGCTATTTAATCACGCGCACGCGATACATCGACGGAATCTGCTTGAGCGCCTCGATCGTGCTGCCGTCCAGGTGCTCATCGGTGTCGAACATGGTGTAGGCGTTCTCGCCAGCGGACTCGTTGGTCATGCGCTGCACATTGGCGTTGTCCTTGGCGAGAATGGCCGTGATCTGACCGATCATGTTGGGCACGTTGGCATGCAGGCAGGCAATGCGGCTTGCGGCGCGCGCCTTGCCCATGCTGCAGGCGGGGTAGTTGACGCTGTGCGCGATGTTGCCGTTTTCCAGGTAATCCTTGAGCTCGCTGATGGCCATGTCGGCGCAGTTGGCCTCGGCCTCGCCGGTGCCGGCGCCCGAATGCGTGGTGATAAACGTGTTGGGCATCTTGACGGTCTTGGGCGTGGCAAAGTCGCAGCTAAACCAGCTGAGCTTGCCCGCGCGCAGGGCGGCGTCGACGGCGTCCTCGTCGATGATGGTCTCGCGTGCGTAGTTGATGAGCACGGCGCCCGGGGCCAGCAGGTCGATCTGCTCGGTGCTGATCATGCCGATGGTGTCGGCCTTGCTGGGCACGTGCACGGTGAGGTAGTCGCAGCCGCGGCAGAGGTCCTCGAGCGTGCCCACGCGCTGCACCTCGCGGCTCAGCACCCACGCGTGCTCGACGGAAATGAACGGATCGTAGCCGTAAACGTCCATGCCCAGGTCTACACAGGCGTTGGCGACCTTGGAGCCTACGTTGCCCAGGCCGATGACGCCGATGCGCTTGCCCTTGAGCTCGCGGCCCACAAAGGCCTTCTTGGCTTTTTCGGCATCGACCTGGATCTCGGGGTCGTCGGCGTTGTCGCGCACCCAGTTCATCGACTGCACTACTCCGCGGCTCGAGAGCACCAGCATGCCCAGGACGAGCTCCTTGACGGCGTTGCTGTTGGCACCGGGGGAGTTAAAGACGACGACGCCCTTCTTGGCGTACTCCTCGACGGGGATGTTGTTGACGCCGGCGCCGCAGCGGGCGATGGCGCGGATGCCCTCGGGCAGCTCGTAGCCGTGCAGGTCGGTGGAGCGCATCAGGATGGCGTCGGCCTCCTCGGCGGTGCCCACAAACTCGTAGCCCTCGCCAAACTCGACTTTGCCGTCTTTGGTGATGTCGTCGATGGTCTTAATCTTACGCATGGAAAAACTCCTTAGCAGGTTTTGATCTAAACAGGTGGTCTGAGGTGGCTGGTCAGCCCGCGCGTTGCGGGCTAGTTAGATCGCGGACTCAAACTATGCTGCGCTTCGAAGTCCTTCATGTACGAGGCAAGTGCCTGCACGTCTTCCATGGTTACGGCGTTGTAGACGCTGGCGCGCATGCCGCCCACCAGGCGATGGCCCTTGACGTTTTGAATCTGGTGCTCGGCCGCGCCTGCGACAAAGGCGGCGTCGAGGTCGGCATCGCCGGTACGGAACGTGACGTTGGCGATGGAGCGGCTGTCGGCCTGTGTGGTGCCATGGAACAGCACGCTGTGCTCGAGCAGGTTAT
>URZR01000075.1 GCA_900552425.1 uncultured Collinsella sp.
CCTTGTGGCGTTGGGGCTGAAAGGGTGGGGCGCGGGGGTTACTTGGTTGTTAGGGTTAGCAGGTCGTTGGGGGGTTTGAGGTTGTAGGTGGCGTTTGGGATATCTTGGTGTGATCCCCATGCTGCTCGGGCAAAACTGACCCCTGCCGAAGTTGCGCATTGTTCGTCGTAGACGGTGTCGCCAACATAGACGACGTTGCCAGGATTCGCGCCCGTACGCCGGAGATATTCGAGCATGGGAGCGGGTGCGGGTTTATGTTCGGTTGTGTCTTCGACAAGGATGATGTGCTCAAAATACTTATCGAAGCCAAGGGGTGCAATTTCTTCTGCGTATTCGTCGCGCGCACGTGAGGAGACGATGCCAAGTTTGCAGCCGTTGTCGGAGAGTGTTGCGATAACTTCGTGCAAGCCGGGAAACACGCTGATGGTGCTTTTAAAGCTGGCGGCAACTTGGCACCAGCGATTCAGCGTTGCCTGTGAGTAGATCCCAAGTTTCTCAAGGGCGTTCTTGCCGGGTATGCCGAGGGCAAATTCAAGCTCGTGTCGGGGGAGCGTTTTGCCGGTTTCTTCTTGGATAATCTGGCCAAGCGATGACAGCACGCTTTCTTCTGTATCTGCCAATGTCCCATCAACGTCAAACACGATATAGTCAAAGTACTTCATATAGTAGCTCCTATCCGTTGTTTGCCTGCAAGTTTGATGCAGTGACAGAAGAAGGGCTAGCGGGATTTCTGCCTGGTACTATCGAGATTCTGCCTCGCTGCTCGATAGCTCGAAGGAGTGCATCCCATTTGTTCTTTAAATACCTGGCCAAGATGGCTTGCTGTCGCAAAGCCGCATTGGCGCGCGACTGTCTGGACCGTTCGCGTGGTGTGTGCCAAAAGTTCGCAAGCACGGTTTACGCGGTATGCGCGCAGATATGCCGCCGGGGTCGTTCCTGCGCAAGCTTCGATAATGCGGTAACACTCTCTTTCGCTTACGCCGGCTGCAGATGCCATCTGGGGCACATCTATAGCGGCTGCATAGTTTGCGCGGATATAGTCCAGGATTGCCTTGAACTGTACGTCGCGGTTGGTCATCCAAGAGGCGTTGTCGGAGGAAAAGAGCGGTTCGGCCTTGGCGTAAATCTGAATCCAGAGCTCTGACAAGCTATTCCGAAGCGCCATCTCGTTCTGCGGACGTTGAAGGTCGTGGTTAAAGGAACTCTTTAGCAAATCGATAAAGGGCATATCGTCGGGGTTGGTGGGCGACCATTTGAGCACATCGACGCCTCGACATTGAAGCAATGGGTTGATGTAGCGCTTTTGGAGACGTCCCGCGGGATCGCCGAGCATCGACGGCTGAAAGATATGTAACATTTGAATGGCTGGTGCCGAATTGGGTGATTGCAGCGTGCTGTGCAAAACGCCGCCGTTGATAAAGCCGGCGGACCCTTCCTCAAAGCGCACGTGTTCATGAGCCGCGCGCGTTCGATAGTCAATCGCTCCCTGCTCCATGTAGAAAAGCTCGACTTCGGAATGCCAGTGCCAGGGGACGGAATTGCCCGGATAGCGAGCGAATTCTGCGCGTTCGGCAATATAGGGCCAGTCTTCGGCGGTCTCGGGAAACGCTTCCTCGCGTCCTCCGCGGTGCAATTCTATGTGATCCATGTTTCGCATGGCATCAGTATAAAGCGCGATGGGCTTAGATTGCTCTTGCCTGTTCGGGGAACGCCTTGTCTAGGGATGCTTGGAGCTTTTCGAAGGATGCTCGTAAGTTGAGGCTCTGGTCGGTTGAGCGTTTGGCTTTTGTGGTGGGGGAGTCGAGGAGACCGTCTCTCTGTGTCGGGGGGAAGGAGAAAAGGTCTGCATGCGTTAGGGATGGCTGCTGTGCTGCGTCATTGGAAGAATGCATGCTTATGCGGCCTCCTCGATGTCCACCAAAAGATTGCGCGCGGGGTTTGCTGCTAGGTCCCGTGCGTTGGCAGTATTATGCCGCGGCCGTCGCAAAGAAGCGCTAAAGAAAGGCTTAACCTGGTTTGGTGTTACGATGAAACCGCAGGTCAGAGGTGTCGAGTAACACTCTTGAAAGGTTTTGGGCTTAAGGGCTTTCTAAGGTTTGTGACGTGGATGTGGCTCGCCTGTGTGGGGCGTGTGAATGCTCGCTGTTAGCGCTGCGGCTCTGCAGCCCGTACCTGCTCGATGACCTTTTCCATCGTGGCGTCGATACGGTCTTTTTTGAGCTCGCATTCCCAGATGGTTATGGGTGTCCAGCCCATTTGAGTGAGTGCTGCCACGGCAGCGCGGTCGCGCTCGACGTTGCGACGGAACTTTGCCTCCCAAAACTCAACATTGCGCTTTGGCTGGCTAGGGTTGCACTTAGGGCAGCGATGCCAAAAGCAGCCGTTGACGAAGATGGCGATCTTGCGGCCGGGGAAGGCGATATCGGGTTTGCCGGGAACCTTCCATTCCAGGCGATAGCCCGTGAGGCCTGCTGCGCGCAGGCGCTGGCGTACAAGCAACTCGGGCTTGGTGTTGGCGCGCTTGTTGCCCTTCATGGACTTTTTTATAGCGGCACGACGGCGTACGAGCTCACGCTCGTCGGCAGAAAGGTCCGAGGTGTCGATGCCGTCCAGCAGGCCGGGCTTGGGGCGCTTTTTGCTGCGGCGTTTGGTTTTGCGTTTGGATTTGGCGGCGGGCTCGTCAGCCGTGGCGGTCTCGGCGTCGTTGGTGCTGCCGTTGGCCTCAAGCCGGTCTTCCTTTAGCTCAATCAGTGCATCGATAAGCCCCTTGTCGGCGGGCATCCACTCCACCGTGGCAAGCGAGGTGCGTGGAATCCAGCGGATATCGAGCTGACGGTCGTGCTTCTGGGGCTCGCCGGACTCTTTAGCCAGCGAGCAGTAATAGCACTCCATGGAGAGATGAAAATCGGGGTAGTCATACTCAACGGTGTAGAAGTCACGCAGGTTGGTGACGTTTACCTGCAGCTCTTCCATAAGCTCGCGGCGCACGGCGTCTTCGGGTGTCTCGCCGCGTATAAGCTTGCCGCCTGGGAACTCCCAAAGTCCCTGCATGTCGCCATAGCCGCGCTGCACGGCAAGCAGCTCGTCAGATCCTTCCTTGCGAATGATCCCAGCGGCAACATGAACAGTCTTCAACAGGAGTCCTCTCTCAACATCAACACGTGGCAGGGTAGCTACCCGTACCTTACACAACGGTAAGGCAAGCGTAAGCCATATCGATGGTAGCCGACTCGGCTTCTTGCGACTATAGATGCCGTAGACTAATCGCAAGAAAGGACTCGGTATGCAAACCACGCACATGGCGACCCCGGTACTGGAGGTCGCGCATCTCGAAAAGGTATATGGAGCGCTGGGCAACGTGACCCGCGCGCTCAACGACGTCAACTTTACCGTCAACCGCGGCGAATTCGTCGGCATCATGGGCGCCTCGGGCTCGGGCAAATCGACGCTGCTCAACTGCGTGTCGACCATCGATGCCGCCACGAGTGGCATCATCCGCATCAACGGCCAGGATGTGACGCGCATGAAGCAGGCCAAGCTTTCGCAGTTCCGCCGCGAGGAGCTGGGCTTTATCTTCCAGGACTCCAACCTACTCGATACGCTCACGGCACGCGAGAACATCGCCCTGCCGCTCACCATCGCCCGCACAAACTCGGCGGAGATCTCGACCCGCGTGCAGGATGTGGCCGCGCGCCTGTCCATTAGCCAGGTGCTCGATAAGTACCCCTATCAGATGTCCGGCGGCCAGCAGCAGCGCGTTGCCGCGGCTCGCGCGCTCGTCACCGACCCCACTATGATCATGGCCGACGAGCCCACCGGCGCCCTCGATTCCAAGAGCGCTCGCCTGCTGCTCGAGAGCCTGGAGGCCCTTAACCGCCGCCTGCGCGCCACCGTGCTCATGGTCACGCATGACAGCTTTGCTGCCAGCTACACAAGCCGCGTGCTGTTTATCCGCGACGGCAAGATCTTTACCGAGCTGCGCCGCGGTGACACCGACCGCCGAGAGTTCTTCGACCGTATTATGGAGGTCGTTGCCATGATGGGCGGTGAGGGCTCCGATGCTCTGTAAACTCGCTTGGGGCAACGTCCGCCGCGCCGGCCGCGACTACCTCGTCTACTTGTTGACGCTCACCCTGGGTGTCACGGTCTTCTATGCCTTTAACACCATCTCGATGCAGGTCGACATCGCTGGCATCAAGGAGGAGGGACTGTCCGAGCTCATGGGCGGCATGCTCGGCTACCTCACGTACTTTTTGGCCGGCGTTATGGCCTTTTTGATGGTGTATGCCAATAACTTCATCATGAAGCGCCGCAAAAAGGAGTTTGGCCTGTACCAGGTGCTCGGCATGGGCCGCGGGCGCGTCGCCACGATCATGGCGTTCGAGACCGTGATCGTTTCGGTCGGCGCCTTCGTCGCTGGTATTATGCTGGGTGTGGGGCTCTCCCAGCTCATGACGTTCTTTACCGCCTCGCTCTTTAAGACGCAGATTGCCGATTTCCACTTCTTTTTCTCGATGCATGCGTTCAACCTGACCCTTGCCTGCATGCTCGTAATGTTTGTGCTCACGCTACTGCTGAACCTTCGCGCCGTGCGTCGCACTAAGCTCATTGAGCTCATGGGTGCCGAGCGTCGCAACGAGAGCATCAAGACACGCAACCCCTGGATCGCGATTGCCATCTTTGCCGTGGGCGTGGTGCTTGTGGGCGTGGCCTATTACCGTCTGCTACGTGATGGGTTCCCGCTAACCGCGACGGACAGCAAGCTGCAAGAGGCCATGAGCCAGTTTGGCATTACGACCGCTATGGTTACAGTGGGTACTTTTGCCCTGTTCTGGGGACTCTCGGGCATGCTCATCAAGCTGCTGCAGAGCCTGCGCAGCGTGTATTGGCGCGGCCTCAACATGTTTACCGTGCGCCAGCTTTCGGCCAAGGTCAATACGGTGTGCTTTTCGATGGGCGTCATCGCGATGATTCTGTTTTTGGCCATCACCTCGGTGACGTGCGGTATGTCGATCGCCAACGTGATGAACGAAAACCTGGAGCGCTATAACCCTGTTGACGTGTCTCAGACGTATGTCTATTACACGCCCGAAACGCTCGACTACTACAAGGAGTATGTCAATCCTTCCGAGGCCGATCGCATGGTGCTGGCAGACGCAACGGTCGATTTGTACGCTGCATGGCACGGTGACCGTATCGATCCCGATAACGTTGCGGAAAGTATCAAGGGCAAGTCGGCAGATAATGGCAACGAGACCGGCAAGAAGGTCAATATCGCCGATGTTGCCGGTGAACATGTGCAGATCGACTCGTATCTGAGCTATACGCTTGGCGGCTCGGATCCTTCGGTGACGGCGGGCGAGATGTGCAAGGCCATGGGCGAAAAGCTCCCCAAGGTGCTCGAGGGCAGCAATGCCGATGATATGGGCCTGTTTGTGACGCCGGCGAGCCAGTACAACAAGCTGCGCCAGATGATGGGCGAGGAGCCGGTGAGCATTGGCCGCGACCAGTACGTGCTTACGTGCGATATGGGCGGTGAGCTGGGCGACCTGTACACCAAATATATGGCCGGCGGCCATACCCTCACCTTGGGTGGGCATGAGCTCAAGCCCGCAACCGATAAGTCGGACGAGGACACGGCGGCCATCGCCAACTCGGGGCTCGGTAGCAATCCCGGTACCGTGGTCGTTGCCGATGAGCTGCTGTCCCAGCTTAATCTGCAGCCGTATTCCAGTAGTCTGCTCGTTAATTACAAGCAGGGGATGGATGTTACCGAGGCCGATGAGCTCATTAAATACACCATGCTCGACAATCTGCTCGTTGACGGCAAGGAGCCGGGGTCGTGGAGAGTCTTCATGACACGCTCCGAGCTATATACGCAGGCAGCGCAGATGAACGGCATGATTAGCTATCTGGCTATCTACATCGGCTTTGTACTGGTCGTTGCATGCGCGGCAATTCTGTCGATCCAGCAGCTCTCCAACGTGGCAGATGGCAGCCGCAGCTATCGCGTGCTGGCGCAGATCGGCTGTGACGACCGCCAGATTCGCCATTCGGTGATGGCACAGCAAGCGGTGTTCTTCCTGTTCCCGCTGGCAGTGGGTCTGGCGCACTCCTTTGTGGCGCTCAAGGTGATCATCGAGCTGGTGAGCACGTTTGGCAACATGAGCATCGGCGGCACGGTGGGCCTTACCTGTGCGATTTTCCTGGCAGCCTACGGCGGCTACTTCCTGGTAACGTACCTCATGAGTACCGGCATGGTGCGAGCCGCCATCGCCACCCGCTACAGCGAGTAACAAGCGGGCAAAACCGTCGCAAAATCAGAGCGAATAATCGCCGCGAAGGGAGTCCAGCTCCCTTCGCGGCGTTTTTTGTCTGACTGATGAGTCTCAAGGCCAAGTGAGTAGACTTTTTTGGATCTGTCGAGCACATTGCGGGTAGCGCCCAACAAAACCGCAGGTCAGAACTGTGGCGCATTTGGTCGTGCTTCGCCTCCTGCAAAAAGCCTACTCACTCAGTTTTTTCTGTTAGAAGATCGCCGCGAGGGAAAGCAGCTCTCCTACGGCTGTTGACGTTTGCCCAGATAAAACCTGCCAAAATAAACCCGTCCCTTTTTGGTCGGTGTGGGTTTTTGGACGCTTGCCCGACGAGAGTGGATAATCTCCCACTTTGAGCGCGAACATGGGCCAAAAACGGGAGATTATCCACTCTCGTGGTGAGCGGGCTCTTGTGTCGATTCATTCCCTTTTTAGTAGGCTGTGCTTGCACTTTAGCGTGCGACAGCGGATAATGCCGAGCACTCGACAATACGCTTATTGCTCTTTCTATAGATTGAGGAGGCCCCTATGGCCATGGAATTCAAACGCAAGTTGCCGATCCCCATGGAGATCCGCGAGGAAATGCCGCTTCCCGCCGAGCTTACCGCCAAAAAGCAGGCATTCGACGCCGAGGTCGCCAAGGTCTTTACCGGCGAGGACGCACGCAAGGTGCTCATCATCGGCCCGTGCTCTGCCGACCGCGAGGACTCGGTGCTTGAGTACATGAACCGACTGGCCAAGGTCGCCGAAGAGGTCAAGGACAAGCTCATCATCATTCCGCGCGTCTATACCAACAAGCCGCGCACCAAGGGCACCGGCTACAAGGGTCTGCTGCACAACCCCAACCCCGAGGCTCCCGACGACCTGCTCGAGGGCGTCAAGGCCATCCGCCACATGCACCTGCGCGTCATCGAGGAGACGGGCTTCTTCACCGCTGACGAGATGCTCTACCCGTCCAACTACCAGTACCTCGTCGACTTGCTGAGCTACGTTGCCGTGGGCGCGCGCTCGGTCGAGAACCAGGAGCATCGCCTGGTGTCGAGCGGCATTTCGGTACCCGTGGGCATGAAGAACCCCACTGCCGGCTCCACCACCGTCATGCTCAACTCCATCTACGCCGCCCAGGCGCACCAGAGTTTTATCTTCCGCAACTGGGAGGTCGAGTGCGACGGCAATCCGCTCGCGCACGCCGTCATGCGCGGCTACATTGGCCTCGACGGCCGCACCTACCCTAACTACCACTACGAGCATCTGGAGCGTCTTGCCGAGCGCTACACCGAGCACGCCGGTTATGCCAACCCAGCGGCGGTCATCGACTGCAACCACGACAACTCGGGCAAGCGCCCGCTGGAGCAGTACCGCATTTGCAAGGAGGTGCTCGACAGCTGCCGCCGCAACGAGTCCATCTCCAAGCTGGTCAAGGGCTTTATGATCGAGTCTTACCTTGAGGACGGCAACCAGCCGGTCGATGGTGGGGTCTTTGGTAAGTCGATCACCGACCCGTGCCTGGGCTGGGAAAAGACCGACTACCTCATCCACGAGATCGCAGAGCGTATTTAGTTACGCGGGCCGCATTTGGACAATCTGACGTTCAACTTCAAGGG
>URZR01000076.1 GCA_900552425.1 uncultured Collinsella sp.
AGAATCAGCCCAGATTTTTGCTTGGAGCCCACCTGAAGTGTTCATTCGTCGACGTTCATATCTGCATCCGTCAAGCTTTTGGCAAGATTTTGGTCAGTTGAGCAGGGCTGTTGAAAACTCGACCCGCCGCTTGCCGACGACTACCGACCGCCCGGAGCGTCCTGCACCCCTGGGAAAGCCCCGCGCCCTAGGCTCCATACCGTCGCCACCCAAAACGGAAAGGACGTGGACGCCATGACCGAAACCGCTGTTGAAACTTACGAGACCACGACGAGGGGCGCCGCCTCGATGGCAGCCTATCGCGCCGTTCGCATCCTGCAACTATTAAGCGAAAACACCGGCGAGGACAAGGCCATGCTTTCCGATGAGTTGATCCGGCGTCTCGCCCATCCCGACGACCCCGCCCGCATGCCCATCTCGGCGGCGCGGCGCAGCATCTACACCGCCATCTCCGCACTTCGCCATGCCGGATACGAAATTGAGTACAAGCGCGGCGTGGGCTATCGACTCTTGACCCGTCCGCTCACCGACGAAGAGATCATCCGGCTCCACGGCATGGTCATGCGCAACCGCTCCACGCCCATCGCCATTCGAAAGAGCATAGCGCAGCACCTGGTCGCCATGGCGAGTGCCGACGTTCGCGGCTACCTCGATGCACCCGAGCCTGCTCCAAGCGCAGGCGACAAATCCACCAAGGCCACACGCACGCCCGTCAAGCGCATCGATGCCTGCGAGCTCATCGAGCAGGCCATCGACCACGGAACCACGGTGAGTTTTGATATTTCGAGTGTCACGGCACGCGGAGAGGTCGAAGTGGCGCGGATGACACTCCGGCCCTTTGCCATCAAGCAACGAGACGGCATCTCGTATTTGCTGGGAACGGTCTATGACGCGCGAGGCGCCGACGACACGCTGCGTACCGTTGAGATCGGCCGCATGAGAAACGTCACCACACGTCTCCTTGACGGCAAGAAGCTCTTCGCCGTCCTGGACGAGGACGATGCCTCCTCCGCCGCATAAGACCCTCCGCCGCCCATTCGACTACCCGTACCGCCCATCCGATTCTGTATTAAAAAACCCGCCAGGCTGTTGTAAAAATGGACATCAGCGCTACTATAGTTCCACTTGCACTTTGTCCCAGTGCAGTGTTTCCAGCCATTTTTATACTGGGGGTAATGATATGAAGGACATCACCATCAGCCGCAGGAGCCTTCTGGTCTCCGCCGGTCTGCTCGCGCTCGCCCCGCTCGCCGGATGCGGCGGCAACTCTGGTTCCGGCTCTGCTGCCGCCGGTTCCGACTACACCATCGGCGTTCTGCAACTCACCGAGCACTCCGCACTCGATGCCGCCAACGACGGCTTTGTCAAGGCCATCAAGGAGAGCGGCCTTAAGGTCAAGATCGACCAGAAGAACGCCCAGAACGACCAGTCCACGTGTAAGTCCATTGCCGACAAGTTTGTGGGCGACAACGTCAACCTGATTTATGCCATCGCCACGCCCGCCGCGCAGGCTGCCGCCGGTGCCACGGCCGATATCCCCATCGTGGGCTGCGCCATCACCGACTACGCCGCCTCCGGCCTGGTCCAGGACAACGACAAGCCCGGCACCAACGTCACGGGCGCCTCCGACCTCACCCCGGTCGCCGAGCAGCTCGAGATGATGCAGAAGGTCCTGCCCGACGTTAAGAAGGTCGGCTTGCTCTACTGCACCGCTGAGTCCAACTCCGACGTCCAGATCAAGGCCGCCAAGAAGGAACTCGACAAGCTGGGCCTCGAGTACACCGATTTCACCGTCTCGAGCTCCAACGAGATTCAGTCCGTCGTCGAGTCCGCCGTGGGCAAGGTCGACGCGCTGTACTCCCCCACCGACAACACGATTGCCGCGGGTGCCTCGCAGGTGGGCCAGATCTGCAAGGAGAATAAGCTCCCCTTCGTGACCGGCGAGGAGGGTATGTGCATGGCCGGCGGCCTGTTCACCCTCTCCATCAACTATAAGGACCTGGGCTACGCCGCGGGCGAGATGGCCGTTAAGATCCTGAAGGGCGAGGCCAAGCCCGAGGATATGCCGATCAAGCACCTCTCGAGCAAGGACCTGGTCGTCGTCAAGAACGACGAGACGGCCGAGGCCCTGGGCATCGACCTTTCCGCTCTGGACGAGTAGCGCCATGCGCGGTAACGCGTCTAGGGCCCGCACGCGCGCCACAGCCGCGTTATTCAATATCTGAGTCCTTGGGGCGAACGCTAAAGACCGGCGTTCGCCCTGCTTGTTTCGGATGAGACAAAACATCCGTCCGCAGCTCTTTTATGCATTGGTACCGCTATTATGGAAAATCACGTGTCCACCCTATCCTAGGAGGTATGAAGCATGCTCATTGCATTGCAGGGCGCCGTTTCGCAGGGCGTCCTCTGGGGCATTATGGTGCTTGGCGTGTTTATCACGTTCCGCCTGCTCGACATCCCCGATATGACCTGCGACGGCAGCTTTGCCCTCGGCGGCTGTGTCTGCGCCGTACTCATCGTCAACAATAACGTCGACCCCTTGCTCGCCGTGCTGGCCGGCATGTGCGCCGGCGCCATCGCGGGCGCCGTCACGGGCATCTTGACCACCGTCTTTGAGATTCCCGCAATCCTCGCCGGAATCCTTACGCAGATCAGTCTGTGGTCCATCAACCTGCGCATCATGGGCAAGTCCAACACGCCCATCCTTGCCAAGGGCACTATCTTCTCATCCGTCAGCAACATGACGGGCCTGCCGCAGTCCACTGTTGCCATTATCCTAGGCATTGTGCTGGCCGTGGCCATCGTCGCCATCCTGTACTGGTTCTTTGGCACCGAGATCGGCTCGGCGCTGCGTGCCACCGGCAACAACGAGTACATGATCCGCGCCCTAGGCGTCAACACCAACTCCACCAAAATGATCGCCCTCGTGCTCTCCAACGCCCTCATTGGCCTTTCGGGTGCGCTCATCTGCCAGAGCCAGAAGTATGCCGACATTGGCATGGGTACCGGCGCCATCGTTATCGGTCTTGCCGCCATCGTCATCGGCGAGGTGCTCGGCCGCCTGCTGCCCGGCGGTCTCACGCAGTTCTCCGTCCGTCTGGCCTCCGCCGTCTTTGGCTCCGTGGTGTACTTCCTCATCCGCGCCATCGTGCTGCAACTGGGCATGGACGCCAACGACATGAAGCTGCTCTCCGCCGTGATCGTCGCCGTGGCCCTGTGCGTGCCCGTGGTTTGGGAGCGCTATAAGCTCCGCAGCTCCTACACGAAGGGAGATGAGGCAGATGCTTAAGCTCTCGCACGTCAAGAAGACCTTTAACAAGGGCACCGTCACCGAGAAGCGCGCGCTCACCGGCGTCGACCTCACCCTCAACGATGGCGACTTTGTAACCGTGATTGGCGGCAACGGCGCCGGCAAGTCCACGCTGCTCAATATGATCGCCGGCGTGTATCCGCTTGATTCGGGTGTTATTGAGCTCGACGGCACCGACATCTCGCGTCTGAGCGAGTCGCAGCGCGCCAAGTACCTGGGCCGTGTGTTCCAGGACCCCATGCGCGGCACCGCAGCCGACATGCAAATTGCCGAAAACCTGGCCCTCGCCAAGCGCCGCGGCCAGCGTCGCGGTCTTTCGTGGGGCGTCACCAAGGCCGAGAAGGACGAGTACGCTCAAGCGCCTGGACCTTGGTCTGGACACGCGCCTCAACGCCAAGGTCGGCCTGCTCTCGGGCGGCCAGCGCCAGGCACTCACCCTGCTGATGGCCACGCTCACCAAGCCGCGCCTGTTGCTGCTCGACGAGCACACGGCGGCCCTCGACCCCAAGACGGCCTCTAAGGTGCTCAACCTGACCGAGGAGATTGTCGACGAAAACCATCTGACCACGCTCATGGTTACGCACAACATGAATGACGCTATCCGTCTGGGCAACCGTCTGATCATGATGCACGAGGGCCATGTGATCTACGACGTGGCCGGCGACGAGAAGAAGTCGCTCACCGTAGCCGACCTGCTGCAGAAGTTCGAGGAGGTCTCGGGCGGCGAGCTCGCCAACGACCGCATGCTGCTGAGCTAAACCTACCAAAAAGGGACAGGTTTATTTTGGCAGGTTTTATCTGCGCAAACGTCAAAACCGCCGCAAAGGAACAGATACCTTTGCGACGGTTTTCGCATATCATGTCGATAATCCGATATTCAACCAGACTTTCTGGCTAAGGACTAAGGAAACTGCCATGAAAAGACTCCCCCGCCTTGCGTTAGCCGCCGCGTTGTTTGCCGGCTCGCTCGCAGGCATCCCAAGCCTCGCTTTCGCGGGGAACCTGCCCGCCGCTATTGACGGCTCCGTGGCCGTCATGCACACCAACGATATCCACGGCAGCTACAAGTACAGCTACAACGCAAGCAAGGGCACCGGCACTGTGGGCTTTGACGGACTGGCGGTTCTCTATAGCGCCCAAAGCAGCGCCCCCGATCTTTTGCTCGATGCGGGCGATACCTTCCACGGGCAGTCCTTTGCCACCATGAGCGAGGGCAAGAGCATCGCCGAGCTCATGGACACCTTCTATGCAGACGGCTACGACGCGACCACGCCGGGCAACCACGACTGGAGCTACGGCGCGGACAAGCTCCGCACCATGACCGGCTACAGCCCCACCGGCACGCCCTTCGCCATGCTCTGCGCGAACGCGAAGTCTACGAGCGGCGTATGGAGCTCGAGTATCACCAAGACGCTCGATCGCACCTGGGAGGATAGCGAAGATCACTCCACATTCGACTACAAAATCAAGGTCGGCGTCGTGGGTGCCA
The DNA here is from genome assembly GCA_900552425.1 of uncultured Collinsella sp. Taxonomy (GTDB): domain Bacteria; phylum Actinomycetota; class Coriobacteriia; order Coriobacteriales; family Coriobacteriaceae; genus Collinsella. The sequence goes on from URZR01000076.1 coordinate 4,800, forward strand.
TGAATGAGTCGCTGGAATCCTCGCTGCGCGCGGACCTGGTCGCGGGTACGTCGTTCTCGAGTGCCGCGAACGCCATCAATGCCGAGGCCAAGCGACTGCGCGAGACGGAGGGCTGCAACGTTGTCGTCTGTATCGCGCACACGCTCAACGCCAAGACCTTTGCTGCAAAGCTCGTTGGGGTCGATGCACTGGTCGCGGGCCACGAGCACATCAACTTAGACGAAAACGTGACGGGGCTGACGGCAAGTCGGTCCGCGTCGTCGAGGCGGGCAGCGCCTTTGCCGAGGTGGGGCTGCTTTCCATTCCGTACAAGTACGACACGAATGGCACCGAGACGACCGACGATGACACGGTGGCGGTATACGCAGGCAAAAGCGACGAGAAGCTCTATACCGCCAAGGACGTAAACGTTCTTTTGACCGACCCCAACAAGGGCTCCACTTATCAGAGCATCCTTGATGAGGTCCACAACAACAAGATCAAGCCGCTCGACGAGGCCTTTGAAAACGAATCGAACAAGGTGCTCGGCACATCCACCACCAACTATTTCTACGGCGAGGACGCCGCAGGCACGCATGGTTGGGAAATGGTGCGCACCACCGATTTCCGCCCCAGCAAGGAGGGCGACACCACCAAGGCCCAGACCATCGGCCATGTGATCTGCGGCTCCTATCTTGACCTGACGGGCGCAGACCTTGCCATCGAGAACGCGGGTGGCATCCGCGGCGGCATCGCTGCAGGCAATGTGACCGCAGGCAACGTCATCGCTATCTCGCCCTACGGCAACACCGTGGAGACCTGGACCATGACCGGTGCGGACTTCCTCGCAGCGCTCGAGCATTCGCTGCAGATCAGCGACGAGTGCAATCACAGTTATGAGCTTCAGCAAGCCTACGTGGCAGCCGGCCATACCGAGCAGGAAGCGCAAGACAAGTACAAGTGGCGCGATGACTCTGGCAGCGTTCTCTCCTTTGGCGGCATCAACGTGACGATTGATTGGACGCAGCCCGAAGGCAAGCGCATTGTGAGTGCCACACTCGTCAAGGACGGCAGCACGCTCGATCCCACCAAGACCTATACCGTCGCCACCAACAACTACATCATTACCAACACGACCGACTTCCCCACCTTCGCACACGCCACCAAGCGCACCGAGTGGGGCACGTGTGAGGCGGCGCTGAGGGCGCTGATTGGGCAAAACGGCTGGGAGAGCAAGATGGCCGGACTCGCCGGCACCATCAGCTTCGGCTCCGCAGCCGTGGACCCCACGCCTACACCGGCCCCGACGCCTAAGCCCTCGCCTAAGACGGACACGACGACCACGAAGGTCATCACCAAGAAGACGACCGGCAAGCTCGCCGCAACGGGAGACCGCACGCTAGCCGTGATTGGCGCATGCCTCATCGGCGGCATCGTCATCATCATTCTCGGCATTATCTGGAAGCGTCGACGCTAAGCTACACCGCCGGGCCTTGCAGCCCCGCCGCATAAACCTTATATCGAGCACAGAAGCCCGTCCGAATTTGATCGGACGGGCTTCTTGGTGGGTATCATGGTTGGATGATCATGAGGAGGTTTCCCTACATGGAATTGTTTGAACCGATTCTTCATTTCTTTGAGCAGCGCTGGGTCCACAACATCATCTGGGCCGTCATCTTGGTAATAGTCACCGCCATCGCCGCCAAGGTGGCATCCAAGACCCTGCGCCACCTACTCAACCGAGACGACAACCCGCTTCCCGCATCGAGCATCTTCATCAACATCACACGCGCCGTCATCTGGATGATCGGCGGCAGCTTTATCCTCGACAACTGTTTTGGCATTAATGCAAACGCCCTCGTCGCCGCTCTTGGCGTCGGCGGCATCGCCATCTCGCTCGGCTTTCAGGACACGCTATCAAACCTTATCGGCGGCATGCAAGTGACCTTTATGGGCATCATCAAGCCCGGCGACAATATCGAGGTCGGCGGCGTGTCGGGCGTGGTCCAGGACATCACTTGGCGCCACACGACCATCGAGGATGCCTGCGGGCAGACCATCATTGTGCCCAACTCCAACATCTCCAAGAACACGCTCGTGCATCTGATGCCCTTTGGGCGCGTGGCCGTGCCCGTTGCCGTAAAGGACACGTCTAAGTGGGCTTCCCTTGACGCGCTGGCAGACGAGCTCACGAGCGCAACCAAAACGGCCGTCTCGCCCATCTCTGGCTTTGACAAGGAGCCCTACGTGCTCTTTAGCGAGATCGGCGACTTTGGCGTCAAGGGCAAAATCATCTTTATCGTCAGCGACGATAGCACCACCTTCACGGCAGCCGACGCCTGCATTCGTGCCATCGCCCCCATCATCGCCTAAACTACCACAAAGGGGACAGGCACCTTTGTGGTAGTTTCGCATCGTGGTACCATGGTTCATATCGTTGTTTAAACGACTAAGGGAGTAGACACCATGGAAGAGGCCTATCGTCAAGCACGCAAGCGCGGCGAGCAGGGACGCCGTCGCGCCATCAGCCAAAGCGAGCATCCATATCTTACGGACCTCGACAGCTTGGTCGCCCAGCTTCCCTGCGGGCAGCGCGAGAACATCGGCCTGCGGGACATTCCGCTCGAAATGGTCGTCGGCACGGTTACCAAAGGTCGCCAGTCCGCCTTTTCGTGTAACTTTATGCCGCTGCTCCCCTGGAATACCGAATTCGCCCGCAAATGGTCCAACCTCTACGATATCCAAATCTCCGAGGGCTACCGCGACCCCATCATCGTCACCGAGTTCATGCACCGCTTTTACGTCCAAGAGGGCAACAAGCGTGTCAGCGTCCTCAAATTCCTTGACGCTCCGACGGTTTCGGCCAAGGTGACGCGTCTGTACCCCGGTAAGTGGGATTCCGTCGAGAGCCGCCTGTACGGTGAGTTTTGCGCCTTTTGGTACGTATGCCCCCTGTACGAGATTGAGTTTTCGCGCGAGGGCAGCTACGAGATGCTTGCCAAAATGCTCGGCCAAGATCTTGTCGAAAAATGGCCTCAAAAGAAGGTCGACTACCTACGTCACACCTTCCTGCTCTTTAAGCGCGCCTATCTTCGCGCG
>URZR01000077.1 GCA_900552425.1 uncultured Collinsella sp.
GCTCGAGTTCTTCTCTTGAGCATGTCGTGGGTGTAGGCGTCGGTGCCCATGCACACGGGGATACCGCGGCGGAAGAACTCGAGCACGGGGGCGCAGCCCACGGCGTTGCCCATATTGGATTCGGGGTTGTTGACGAGCCAGGTGCCGGACTCTTTGACGATATCCATCTCGGCGGGCGTCACGTGGATGCAGTGGCCGAGCATGGTGTCGGGACCCAGCAGGTTGTGCTGCAGCAGGCGCTCGACGGGGCTGATGCCACCGCGGTTGAGGCGGGAGCCCCACACGTCATTCATGCCCTCGCACACATGGATGTGGAAGCCGGTCAGGCCGTTGTTGGCCTCGGCCATCTTGTCCATGGTCTCGTCCGACAGCGTAAAGGTGGCGTGACCGCCAAACATGGCGGCGATCATGTGGTTGTGGTTATCGCGACGCTCCTTGGCGGCCCACTGGGCAAACTCGGCGTTCTCGGCAATGGCCTGGTCGCATTTTTCCTGGCCGCGGCGATCGGAGACCTCGTAGCACAGGCACGAACGCATGCCCAGCTCCTGAGCTGCATCCTTAATGGTAAAGAGGCTTCCCGGGATTTCGCAGAAGCTCGCATGGTGATCGAAGATCGTGGTGACGCCATCGCGGATGGAGTCAAGAATCGTGGCATAGGCGCTGGCCTTGGTGCCGTCGAGCGTCAGGTTGTCATCGATCTTCCACCACTGCTGCTCAAGATTCTCCAGGAAGTTGGTGGGGTTGCAGCCCTTAATGGCAAGGCCGCGGGCCAGACCCGAGTAGATGTGGGTGTGGCAGTTGATGAGTCCGGGCATGATGAGGTTGCCCTGGGCGTCGACGTACTCGGCATCCGGGTACTTGGCCTTGAGCTCGCACTCGGGGCCCACTTCGACGATCGTATCTCCGTCAATGGCGACCGCACCGTTTGGAATAAACGGGGTCTGAGCGTTGCGGGTAAAAACGGAACCGTTAGCGACCAGAAGCATGGATGCTCCCTTCAACATCAGAGGCGGGGTTTGACACCTCTGACATGGCGGAGTGCGAAGCGCCGGCCTACACCGGAAACGGGCCCTCTCCCGTCAACGCTTCACCAAAGGGACAAACCCTTTGAAGTGCGGCTTGGCGCCGCATGACGTCGGCGGACGAGGCGATGCGTCCGCCGACGAATAGCACCGAATTGGTTACTTCTTGCTCTCGGGCAAGACCAGATCCACGGCAGCGTCCTTGGCGGCATCGATGTGCTGAGCCACGACCGGCGTCTGCGGAAGGATCAGGTTAAGGACAATGGCCATGATGGCGGTGGGGGTTACGGCATTGGAGCCGATGACGGTGGACACCCAGGCGGGCATACCCTCGCCGGCAAGGCAACCGCTGGCCATCCAGATACCCAGGCCAAAGACGACGGAGGTACCGACGATGGTGGTAGTGCGCTGCGTGAGGCCCTCGCGGGTGAACATGCGCACGCCGTTCATGGTAATGGTGCCAAAGACGCCGACGGTCGCGCCGCCGATAACGGGCTGCGGGATAGCGGAAAGGACGGCAGAGAGCTGCGGGAACAGACCGGCGATGGCAAAGACGGCCGCGATGATCACAAAGACCCACTTGTTAACGACCTTGTTGGAGCAGATGATGCCCACGTTCTGGCCAAGGGCGCTGGTGGGAAGACCGCCCAGCAGGCCGCCGACCATAGAGGTGAGGCCCTGCGACACGATAGCGCCGGAGAGCTCGCGCTCGGTGGGCATACGGTCGATGGAGCCCAGGCAGGCGGCGGAGACGTCACCGATAACCTGGATGGCAACCATGGGGAACACGACGGCGAGGGTAATGCAGACCTCGGGATCAAACTCGAGCGCGTAGGGCATGAGCTTGGGAAGGGCGAAGACCTGAGCGGTGGCGACGCTGGAGAAGTCGATCATGCCGAAGGGGATGGAGACGATCATGCCAACGATCATGCCAAAGAACACGGAGCCCAGCTTGAGCGTGCCCTTGCCAAAGTTGGCGAGCGCAAAGACCACGGCGAAGGTGATAAGAGCGACGCACCAGGCCTGCGGGGTGCCCCACAGCGGCGTGCCCATGCCGCCGGCCATGTACTTGACGGCCGTGGGATAGAGAGAGACGCCAATGGAGAAGATGACCGTACCGGTCACGACGGGTGGGAACAGCCACTTGATCTTGCTGTAGGCCAGACCAAAGAGGACCGCGACGGCGCCGCCGACGATCTCGCCGCCCAGCAGCGCACCAAAGCTAAAGCCCGAGGCACCCATGGCCTGCAGGGCCGGCAGGAACGCGAACGAAACGCCCATGACGATGGGCAGGCCGCCGCCGATGCGACGGAAGGGGGCAAAGGCCTGAAGGGCCGTGTCGATCGCCGAAAGAATAAGCGCGACCTGGATGATGTCGGTGCTCTGCTGGCTATTAAAGCCGTAGACACCGGCCATGATGACAGCCGGGGTGATGATACCGGCAAACGAAGCCAGTACGTGCTGAAGGGCACACGGGATCATTTCCTTAACGGGAGGCATGCCTTCACGAGTGAACAGGGCTTCAGTGCCGTTCGTAACCGTCTCCTGGGTCATTTGACCACCAATCCTCGAAGTAGTTGTTTTCGCATCTAACGCTCTATTGTGACGCAGTGCGGGGTTGAGGTTGTGCCTTCGTTGCATATCGTATTAAAGATGATTCTCATTCTCAATAATAATTTTTTGTTATCAGACTATTCTTCAGCTGAAATAACTCGTTTCCGCAGGTCAGGAATGTGTCTGGTCTAAATAACATCTTACTTTTCTTTTGGTCGACCGTTTACCGCCAAAATCATACCGTTCGTCTGCATTACGCAATGTACCTGCGAATATGCGAGTCAATAGACACCGTGTTACCATGAGAAAAAATTGTTATGAACATTTCCGATTTCACCCAAAGGAGTTGCCCGTGAACGAGACCGTACGCCGCTTTTTGCCGATGGTCGATTTTCTGGAGCAGATACTCGGCAAAAACAGCGAAATCGTGCTGCACGATTTCTCGGATCCCGACCACGCCATCGTCGATATTCGCAACGGCATCGTGAGCGGCCGCAAGGTCGGCGGTCCCGCCACCGATCTGGCACTCAAGATCATGCACGACGCCAAGTATCGCGACCTGCCGTTTATTACGGGCTACGAGGGGCGCGGTGCCGGCGGCAAGACGTTGGAGTCAGCGACGTACTTTATCCGCGAGAGTGACGAGATCGTCGGTATGCTCTGCGTCAACACCGATCTCTCGACCGTGCGCTCCATCAACGCCATGGCGCAGCAGCTCATGGCGTGCTTCGACGCGGCGCCGACGCGCACGGAGCCCGCCCCTATCGAGGTCGAAAGCCTTTCGGAGTCCACACAGGAGCTCATCGACCGCAGCATTGCCGAGTTGCTGAGCGCGCGCGGGCTGGATGTAGCGTCGCTTGGTCAGAGCGACCGCGTGGACGTCATTCGCCACCTCAACGGCAACGGGGTGTTCATGCTCAAGGGCGCCGTGGCCTGCGCCGCTACCTCGCTGGGCATCTCGGAGCCCAGCGTCTACCGCTACCTGCAAAAAGTCCGCAAGGAGGGCTAACGAGCAAAATGGAGCGCGGCTCCACAAGCGATTCGTCACCTGACAAAAGACCCTGCAGCTCGCACGCGCTGCAGGGTCTTTTTGCATGTCATGTTTAGTTGTGGTCAACGCCTTAGAGAGCGGCGACGACCTCGATCTCGACCAGACCGCCAGCCGGAAGAGAGGCAACCTGGAAAGCGCTGCGCGCGGGGAACGGGGCCTCGAACTTGGAGGCGTAGATCTCGTTCACGGCGGCGAAGTCGGCAATGTCAGCCAGGTAGACTGTGGTCTTGACGACATCGGCAAAGGTGGCGCCGGCAGCGGTCAGCAGGGCCTCGACGTTAGCAAGGGACTGCTTGGCCTGGGCCTCGACGCCCTCGGGCATCTTGCCAGTTGCGGGATCGATGCCCAGCTGGCCGGACAGGAACACCATGTTGCCGGCCTGGATACCGGGGGAATACGGGCCGATGGCTGCGGGTGCGTTATCGGAAGACACGACGGTCTTGCTCATGTTTTTCTCCTTACAAGTAAAAGGGAACGGGAGCGCGGCGTTCACACCGGGAGGCACAGTTCGGTCTGAACACCGCGCTTGATTGGGATAGTACTCAAGGTGTCCGCGCGATGCAAGATTATTATCACGTTGCGAGAATATTTTATCGCCCAACGGTTTCCCCGGACCGCTGAACGGTTCTCATGTGAAGCAGCCAGTCCAAGCTGCTGAAGACTTTATCCCGCTTAGAGCACGGGCATCGCCTGCCGCGACGGCACCACTATACTTTTGATTATCTGAGCATTTTGAAAGGCAGGATATGACCGCAACCGCCAGTCGAACCACCAACCGCAGACCCGAGCTTTTGGCGCCCGCCGGAGGGCCCGAGCCCTTTGCCGCCGCACTCGCCGCCGGGGCAGACGCCATCTACTGCGGCATGGGCAGCTTCAACGCCCGCCGCAAGGCCACCAACTTTACCGACGAGGCCTTTGAGCAGGCCTGCCGCGCCGCGCATCTGGCCGGCTCGCGCGTCTACGTCACGGTCAACATCGTCATCAAGGAATCCGAGATGAGCGATGCGCTGCAGCTCATCCATCGCTGCTCCACGCTGGGCGCCGACGCCTTTATCATCCAAGACTGGGGCCTGTTCTTTGAGGTCAAACGCACGATGCCCAGCATCGAGACGCATATCTCGACCCAGACGAACATCCACGACGACCGCGGAACCCTTTGGTGCCGCGAGCAGGGCGCCGACCGCGTGACCCTCTCGCGCGAGCTTTCCATCGACGAGATTGCCGCCATTCACGATGCCGCGCCCGATGTGGACCTTGAGGTCTTTAGCCATGGCGCCATCTGCTTTTGCTATTCGGGCCTGTGTCTGCTTTCGAGCTTTGCCATGGCGTGGCATGTGCGCCCACCCCTGCCGCTTGCCCTACGAGCTGATCGACGAGAACGGTCGCTCGCTCTCCCCTGCCGGTCGCGAGCGCGCGCTGTGCCCGCGTGACACCAACACCTCGCAGCTTGTTCGCCGTCTGTATGACGCCGGCGCCGCGTCGCTCAAGCTCGAGGGCCGCATGAAGGCGCCCGATTACGTGTACTCCATCGTTGATGTGTATCGTCACGAAATTGACGACATGCTATCCGGAGCCACCGTTGCCAAGGACGAGGAAGCCGCCCGCCAGCGCCAGCTCAAGCGCTGCTTTAACCGCGACTTTACGCACGCCTATCAGGACGGTACCTCGGGTGACGAGATGATGAGTTACGAGCGCTCCAACAACCGCGGCCAGATCGTGGGCACGGTGCTCGGCAGCCACCTGGCCAACCGCGATGTGCGCGGGCTCAAGCCCGACGACCGCCGTCGCCGCGCCGCCATCGCCCGCATTGAGTTGTTTGAGCCCGTGGGCAAGGGCGACCTGCTGGAGCTTCGCCACGACGATGAGTTCGACCAGTTCCTGACCACCATCGCCGCCGATGATGCCGCTGCCGGCGATGTTATCGAGTGTCGCGTGCCCCGTAGCATGCCCGAGGGCTGCCGCGTGCGCGTGATTCGAAGCCAGCGCGCTATTGACGCTGCCAGCGCCGCGCTCAAGCGCGATGTGCTGCGCCGCCGAGCTGTTGATGTATCCGTCGTGGCGCGCCTGGGCAAGCCGTTTACTGTCACGCTCACCTGCTGTGACGACCCCGCGCTCACCGCCACCGCCACGGGCTTCACCGTCGAGGCCGCCAAGACCCGCGCCGTCGAGGCATCCGATCTGGTTGAGCACGTCGGGCGCATGGGCTCCTCTCCCTTTGAGGCCGCGAGCTTTGACGTGGCCCTCGACGAGAGTTGCGGCATGGGCTTTTCCGCCGTGCACAAGGTGCGCGCCGCCGCTTGTAAGGCGCTGGAAGAGGCCATTCTGGCACCGTACGAGGAGCGCGCCCGCACGCTCGAGCTACCGGCGATTGTCACCAATGATTCCCGCCCCGCGCCCGAGCACTACCGCGATGAGCCGCAGATCTGCGCTACCGTCACCTCGCTCGAGGCCGCCGAGGCCGCTCGCGCGGAGGGTGCAACGCGCATCTACATGACCACCGACGCGCTCGAGGCTGTCGGACTCTCCCCTGCCGATGCATTTGAGCAGGGTATTGTGCCCGCACTCGACGAGGTCTGCCGCGCCGTTGACCACGTCCGCGTTGACCCATGGGTTGTTGCCGGCGCCACGGTCGCTATTGGCAACATCTCCGAGCTTGCCCTGGCCGCCCAGGTTGGCGCCACGGCCGAGATTCGCTCTTGCCTGCCGGTGCACAACACGCCCTGCATGGAGGCGCTTGCCGAGCGCGGAGCCGGTGCGTTTTGGCTCTCGCCCGAGATCACGCTCGACGAGATTGTCTCGCTCGGCGCCGCCGCGCCCGCGGCTCTAGGCATCACCGTCTTTGGCCGCCCGCGCGTTATGACAAGCGAGCATTGCATTCTGCAGGTTGCCAACGGTTGCATCCACGATTGTGCCAGCTGCCGCCTGCGTGCCCGTAAGCTCTCGCTCAAGAATATCGACGGAAAGGTCATGCCCGTGCGTACCGACATCCACGGCCGCTCACGCTTGTACGACGCCTACCCCATCGACCTCACGCCGCAGGTACCACAGCTGCTCGACGCCGGCGTCCGTCGTCTTATGGTGGACGGCACACTGCTCGAGACGGATGAGGTGGGCCGCGCCACCGCTCGCGTCCGCCGCGCCGTCGAGGCAGCGCAAGCCGGCCGCAAGCCCGCCGCCCGCCTGCGCGGTGCCACCTCGGGCTGCATGTTTGTGGGAATCAGCTAACCGAAAGGCTTACACGTGAACGAAGAACCTCAAGTCCTCTACTGCGACGCCTGGCTCATGGCCATCGACAAGCCCGCCGGCATGATCGTCCACGGCGACGGCACCGGCGAGCGCACGCTCACCGACTACGCCAGCGACCTGCTGCTGGCGATGGGCGACGGCTTTGCCGCGACCGACATGCAGCCGCTCAACCGCCTGGACCGCAACACCACCGGCGTGGTGTTGTTCTCGCTCGACAAGCAGACGCAACCCGCCTTTGACCAGATGGTCATCGACCACGCATTCGAAAAGCACTATCTGGCGCTCGCCGAGGGCAAGATCGACTGGAACGAGAAGCTCATCGACAAGCCTATCGCCCGCGACCGCCACGATAGCCGCAAGATGCGCGTTGGCGCCAGCGGCAAGCCGTCTCAGACGCGCGTCAAGGTACTCAAGCGCCTTAAGAGCCGCCGTGGCCTGCCTACGCGCTCGTATATTGATGTCGAGCTGCTCACCGGCCGCAAGCACCAGATCCGCGTGCACCTGGCAAGCGAGCATCATCCCTTGATTGGCGACGACCTGTACGGAACGCCGCGTCCCTGCGGCCTGATGCTCCACGCCCACAGCGTATCCTTCACGCATCCCGCAACCGGCGAGCACATCCACATCGAAGCCCCCTGCCCCTGGGAGCCCTAAATCCTGCCAAAAAGGGACAGGTTTATTTTGACAGGTTTTATCTGGTCAAACGTCATGCCGCCACGATGACTCAGCCGCGGTCCCAAAACGTCTCGATCTGTAACAGTTAGAGCCCATTTTCCGGTCTATCTGTTACAGATCGAGACATTCGAATCCCCCTCAAGGGAAAATCTCAATCTGTAACAATAACTCGGCAAAATCGATCCCAAATGTTACAGATTGAGACAAAGGAACGGCGCAATTCGGAAGTATTTCAATCAGTAACACCTAGCCCACTTTAAGCGGTCCAGTTGTTACAGATTTAGACTAAACCGGTAGACAACGAAA
>URZR01000078.1 GCA_900552425.1 uncultured Collinsella sp.
AATATGTAATATATCGCATATTCATTATGAACCGCACTCTTGTGGAAGTCAACGAAAGCCCGGCCTCTCCAAAGGATTTCTACGGAACGTACCAGAGGCCGGATACAATTTTATGGAATTCGCCTAGAAAACGTTGAGAGGACCCGGATTCTCTCCGCGTCCTCTCTCTGGCTTTTTCTTCCCATCTTTACTTTGTCAGAACATCCTGTCCGGATTCTGCGCCGGCTCCATGGATCATGCCCGCAACATCCCGCAGGCTGTTTTCCATGGAGCAGAGCCAGTGGCTCCGCATCAGCTCCTTCGCGCGGGCGCTGTCCCGGGCCTGGATGGTCTGAAGGATTTCCCCATGCTGGGAAACGGAAATCTTTCGCAGCCGGTCACAGTGGAAATAATGGTATTTGATCCGCTGGATATGGAGGATCATCGTGTGGGAAAATTCCTCCACATACTCGTTGTGTGCCCCACGGACAATCGCGTCATGGAAGAGGCTGTCCTGCGTGATCGCATCGGTGCCGTCATTACGGCCGCAGGCATCCACAAAGGCGGCGTGAATCCGCTCCAGCTGCTCCAGTTCCCGGTCCGTGAGGCTGCCGCAGGCCAGCTCTGCCGCCAGACCCTGCAGCTCCGCCAGCGTTCGGTAGCATTTTTCAATATCCGCAGGGTCAATATCCGCCACCACCGTAGCCCGGCCCGGCACCACATAGACGAGCTTCTGTCCCTCCAGGATCTGAATGGCCTCCCGCACCGGGGTCCGGCTGACATTGAATCGCTTCGCAAGCTCGGAATCAACGATCTTTTCTCCCGGCTTCAGCACACCCGTGATGATCCAGCTGCATACCACTTGATAAATGCTGCTCTTTGCGGAAACTCTCCGCAGGTTTTCCACGTTTTCCGGTATCGGCATAAGCTCTCCCCATCCCAAATCTGCTGTTCTTTTTACTCTACCATTATATATCACAAGCCCTTTGGTTTTGCAATCATTTCGGCCGGACGGCGCATTCCGCACCGGAGATTCAAAAAAATTTTTAGGTTTTCTCATTTTTTGTTTGACATCCTGTTTTCTTATGCTATGATAGGGATAGGTAAGCCAATCCGTGATGTGGAAATGACGGGATTCCAAACATTGATATGGAGGTCAGCGATATGGATTTTGAAGCGATCAAAGCGGCGGCCCAAGGCTATCAGGCCGACATGACCCGGTTCCTGCGAGAGATGATCTCTCACCCCAGCGAGAGCTGTGAGGAGAAGGAGGTTGTCCACTGCATCAAGGCGGAGATGGAGAAGCTGGGCTATGACAAGGTGGAGATCGACGGCCTGGGCAACGTCATCGGCTGGATGGGCGAGGGCGACAAGATCATCGCCATCGACTCCCACATCGACACCGTCGGCATCGGCAACATCGAGAACTGGGATGCCGATCCCTATGAGGGCTACGAGACCGACGAGATCATCTACGGCCGCGGCGGCTCCGACCAGGAGGGCGGCATGGCTTCTGCTACCTACGCTGCCAAGATGATGAAGGACATGGGCCTCATCCCCGAGGGCTACAAGATCATGGTCGTCGGCACCGTCCAGGAAGAGGACTGCGACGGCATGTGCTGGCAGTACATCTACAACAAGGACGGCATTAAGCCCGAGTTCGTCATTTCCACCGAGCCCACCGACGGCGGCATCTATCGTGGTCACCGCGGCCGCATGGAGATCCGCGTCGACGTTCACGGCACCTCCTGCCACGGTTCCGCTCCCGACCGCGGCGACAACGCCATCTACAAGATGGCCGACATCATCGCCGACGTCCGCGCCCTCAACAACAACGGCTGCGACGAGTCGACCGACATCAAGGGCCTCGTCAAGATGCTCGACCCCAAGTACAACCCCGAGCACTTCGAGGACGCCCGCTTCCTGGGCCGCGGCACCTGCACCGTCAGCCAGATCTTCTACACCAGCCCCAGCCGCTGCGCTGTCGCTGACTCTTGTGCCATCTCCATCGACCGTCGCATGACCGCCGGCGAGACCTGGGAGTCCTGCCTGGACGAGATCCGCAACCTGCCGGCCGCCAAGAAGTACGGCGACGACGTGAAGGTCTCCATGTACATGTACGACCGTCCGTCCTGGACCGGCGAGGTCTACGAGACCGAGGCTTACTTCCCCACGTGGATCAACAAGGAGACCGCTCCGCACGTCAAGGCCCTCGTCGACGCCCACAAGGCCATGTTCGGTGACGAGCGCATCGGCTGCGAGCCCAGCATGGACAAGCGCACCGGTCGTCCGCTGTGCGACAAGTGGACCTTCTCCACGAACTGCGTTTCCATCCAGGGCCGCTATGGCATCCCCTGCGTCGGCTTTGGCCCGGGTGCCGAGTCTCAGGCTCACGCTCCCAACGAGGTCACCTACAAGGACGACCTGGTCACCGCTGCCGCCATGTATGTTGCTGCTTTGAACCTCTACGATCCGAGCCAGGCCGATGGCGACGCTACCGTGTTCCGCGCCGGTCTGACCAACAACAAGATCGACTAGTCCCATTCCTTGATCTTGTTGAGCCGGGGGCCGCTCGTGTCCCCGGCACCCCCTGTTGACTTGGGGCCCGCGGTCGTTATCTCCCATGCTTCCTCAACGGTAGCGGGTCCTCGTCATAGCGCTCTGCATGTTCTAGCCACACGCGCATGCCGGAGCACATCTACTCATTGCGATCGTTTCATCTATGGAAAGGATATTTACATGGACGCCAAGTTTACCGAGCTCGTCGAGCAGCTGAACGGCCTCGATTTTAAGGGCATGTACGGCAGCGACTTCCTGCACACCTGGGATAAGACCACCGATGAGCTCAAGGCTCTCTACATCGTTGCCGACGCCCTGCGCGAGCTGCGTGAGAACAACGTTTCGTCCAAGATCTTCGACTCGGGCCTGGCCGTCTCCCTGTTCCGCGACAACTCCACCCGTACGCGCTTCTCCTTCTCTAAGGCCGCCAACCTGCTCGGCCTCGAGCTGCAGGACCTGGACGAGAAGAAGTCCCAGATCGCTCACGGCGAGACCGTCCGCGAGACCGCTACCATGATCTCCTTCATGGCCGACGTCATCGGCATCCGCGACGACATGTACATCGGCAAGGGCGACGCCTACATGGCCGAGGTCTCCGAGTCTGTCCAGCAGGCCTACGAGGACGGCGTTCTGGATCACCGTCCCACGCTCATCTCCCTACAGTCCGACTCCGATCACCCCACGCAGTCCTCTGCCGACATGCTCTACCTCATCAACGAGTTTGGCGGTCTTGAGAACCTCAAGGGCAAGAAGGTTGCCGTCACCTGGGCCTATTCGCCCTCTTACGGCAAGCCGCTGTCCTGCCCGCAGTCGCTGATCAGCCTGCTGCCCCGTTTTGGCATGGACGTCACCTTGGCCCACCCCGAGGGCTACGACCTCATGCCCGAGGTCGTCGAGCGCGCCAAGGGCTATGCCGCCGAGTCCGGCACCACCTTTAAGCAGGTCAACACCATGGCCGAGGCCTTCGAGGGCGCCGACATCGTGATCCCCAAGAGCTGGGCTCCGTTTGCCGCCATGGAGAAGCGCACCAACCTGTACGCCGAGGGCGACGACGCCGGCATCGCTGCACTCGAGAAGGAGCTGCTCGCTCAGAACGCCACGCATCAGGATTGGTGCTCTACGACCGAGCTCATGGAGAAGACCGCCAACGGCCAGGACACCATCTTTATGCATCCGCTGCCCGCCGACATCTCCGGTGTCTCCTGCGAGCACGGCGAGGTCAACGCCGACGTCTTCGATATGCACCGCGTGGGCATGTACAAGGAGGCCAGCTACAAGCCGTACGCCATCGCAGCCATGATGTTCCTGCAGAAGGTTGCCGATCCCGCCGCTACCCTCAAGGCCCTCGACGAGCGCAACACCGCCCGTTGGTTCCAGGCCTAAAGCTGGGTTGAGGTAAGCCATGTAAAGGGGGCGCTCTGCCAACCGGCGGGGTGCCCCTTTTTGCATCGTGGGCGTGCGGGATAAGCGCTTTCGATGTAGATGCCCCGCGACGCGAGTTATGGGTACGATGGTTTCAGGGGAGGTATCGCCATGAAACTTGGTTGTGTCATTATGGCTTCGGGCGAGGGCAAGCGATTTGGCTCTAACAAGATGCTCGCCGATATCTATGACGAGCCGCTGATTGCCCGGACCATTGATTCGGTTCCCCGGGGCTTTGACGTTGTGGTTTCGACGCGTTGGCCCGAGGTCGCTCGGATTTGCGAGGATAAGCATTGCCCGTGTGTGCTGCACGATGGCGAGCTGCGCAGCGAAAGCGTCCGTGCGGGCCTTTCGTGGGGAGTCGAACGCAACTGGAAAGGTTGCCTCTTTTTGCCGGGCGACCAGCCGCTCGTGAGTTCGGATTCTTTTGAGGCTATGGTTCGTGCATTTGACGAGCGTGGCCGCAAGCATCCGGTGCGCCTTGCGTGCAACGGTGAGCCTTCGAGCCCGGTGCTCTTTCCGGCGGAACTGTTCGATGCACTTATGTGTCTTGAGGGTAAGGACGGCGGCGGTTCGATCCTCAAGGACCGTACCGACGTGGTGCTGGTCGAGGCGCGTGCCTACGAGCTGTGGGACGTCGATACCGTCAAAGGACAGCGACGCATAACGGAGCATATCGCCGCCTGCTCGTATTTTGATCGCGTGGCCAACTGCATCAATCAATAAGGAGCAATTATGATCATCATCAAAAACGGCGCACTCGTGACGCCCCAGGGGCTTCGCCGCGCCGATCTTGCCATGGATGGCGATAAGATCGTGCGGATTGCCGCGGCGATTGAGCCGGCCGAGGGCGATACCGTCGAGGATGCTGCGGGCTGCTGGGTGTTCCCGGGCTTTATCGATGGGCACACGCACATGCAGTGCTGGACCGGCATGGATTGGACAGCCGATAGCTTTGAGACCGGTACGCGTGCGGCTGCCTGCGGCGGTACGACGACCATCGTGGACTACGCGACGGCCGATCGCGGCGTGACCATGCCCGATGCCTTGGCCGAGTGGCATCGCCGCGCCGACGGAACCTGCACGGCCAACTACGCCTTTCATATGGCACTCGCCGAGTGGAACGAGCGCAACCGCGCCGACCTCTCGGCCATGCGCGAGGCGGGCGTATCGTCGTTCAAGACCTACTTTGCCTACGATCATCTGCGCCTGGACGATGCCGAGACGCTCGAGGTGCTGGAGGAGCTCAAGCGTATTGGCGGGATACTGTGCGTGCATTGCGAGAACGGTACGCTGGTGAATGAGCTGCAGAAGCGCGTGTTTGAGCAGGGTATCCACGGGCCCGAGGGCCATGCGCTCAGCCGTCCGGATGTGTGCGAGGCCGAGGCAGTGAGCCGTCTGCTGTATCTGGCGCACTTGGCCGGGGATGCTCCGGTCAACGTGGTGCACCTTTCGACCAAGCTGGGGCTCGAGGCCATCCGTGCCGCTAAGGCGCGCGGGCAGAAGAATATCTATGTCGAGACCTGCCCTCAGTATCTGATGCTCGACGATACGCGCTACTTGGAGCAGGGCGAGGACGGCTTTGCGGGCGCCAAGTATGTGATGAGCCCGCCGCTGCGCCATGCCGGCGACCGTGCGGCCCTGCGCGAGGCGCTTGTGGCCGGCGAGATCGATACCATCGCCACCGACCACTGCAGCTTTAATCTGCATGGGCAAAAGGACCGCGGGCGCGATGACTTTCGCGCGATTCCCAACGGCGGGCCCGGTGTGGAGCATCGCCCCGTCGCGATCGCTACGAGCTTTGAGGGACAGCTGGGCCCCGAGGATCTGTGCCGCTTGATGAGCGAGAACCCGGCGCGCGTCTTTGGCATGTATCCGCGCAAGGGCTGTCTGGCCGAGGGCTCCGATGCCGACGTGTGCGTATGGGATCCCCAGGCGCGCTGGACCATTAGCGCGGCGACGCAGCATCAGGCTGTGGACTACACGCCGCTCGAGGGCTTTGAGGCACATGGTCGCGCCAAGGCCGTGTTTGTGAACGGCGTGCTGGCTGCGCGCGACGGCGAGCCCACCGGAGCCCAACCCGGCCGCTACGTCCCCCGCTAACAGGAGGGCTACCGCTGGAGGCTGCTGGCGATGAGGGGGCGGTCGAGGGCTGCCTCAAAGCGATCTGCCATGGCCGGGTCGCTGAGCGTGTCGACTTGGTTGAGCATGATGCGGGCATTGTCGAGGTTCAACATCTGCAGCTCGGCATTGAGCACCATGGCGACGCGCTCTGGGGTGGCAGCGTCGGTGGGCTCGCAGCCGCAGCGCTCGCAGAAGAGCTCGGGGCGGTGGACAACCTTGGCGACGGGCTTGCCCAGCCCTGAGGCGCCGACGACCCAGACAACGTTTGCCGTGGCGGCGGGAATTACCGGCTCCCAGGCGGCATGCGCCTTGAGCGGGAGTCGCTTGCTGCCATCTGCCTCGGCCAACACATAGTCAAAGCGCTGCGCCAGCTGGTCGAGCGGCTCAGCGGGGGCGGAGAGCTTGCCTGTCTCCGGGTCCAAGACGCCTGCCTGGCAGATGCTTCCGCGCACAAGGCCCGCGCAGGCCTCGCAGGTGCAGCCGGGGGCATGCGCGGCACCCGGCTTCCAAGGCGCGGCATCCAGGCGACGGTTTGACCCGTCCCACGGCACGCCGGCGACGGGAAACATGTGCGTGGTGGTGCAGAGGAGCACGCGGCCGCCAGCGCGCATGAGCTCGAGACCCAGCGTCTTTAGCAAGGTCGACTTACCGCCACTGCCGATAATTGCGGTAATGCCCGGCTCGATCCTGAGCGCCGAGGCAAGATTGCCGCTAACCGTTTCCATTTGTTCACCGCCGTATAATACTGTGATAATAAATAATCATCAGAGTAGCGGTCGAACCGCTTTTGCTCTGCTCAAACCGTAGCACAGGGAGGTGCCCCGGGAATGCTCGTTTATGTTCGCGGCGCCGGCGATATCGCCACGGGCGTCGCTGCCCGTTTGGTGCGCGCCGGCGTGTCGGTCGTTATGGCCGATATCGCGGTTCCCACGTGCATCCGTCGCACAATCAGTTTTTGCGAGGCCATTCGCTTGGGCGAGGTCCAGGTCGAAGGCATTCGCGCCCGCTTGGCACAGACGCCGGCTGAGGCGCTTGCGATTACCGAGGCTGGAGACGTCGCCGTTGTAGTGGACCCCCAGGCCAAGATGCTCGGCGAGTTGAAACCCGCGGCTGTGGTCGACGCGATTTTGGCTAAGCGCAACTTGGGCACCACGCGCGACATGGCGCCTGCCGTCATCGCCGTGGGGCCGGGCTTTACCGCGCCGGTTGACTGCGACGCCGTGGTCGAGACCATGCGCGGGCATTTTCTCGGCCGTGTCATTACCCAAGGTTCGCCCCAGCCCAACACGGGCGTGCCGGGCATGATCGCCGGCTATGGCAAGGAGCGCGTTATCCACAGCCCCGCCGCCGGCATGTTTCGGTCCGACCGCACCATCGGCGACATCGTGAGCGCCGGAGACGTGATCGGGTATGCGGGTGATACTCCCATGGTCACGCAGATCGATGGCTGTCTGCGCGGGCTTTTGGCGAACGGCGTGCAGGTGACTGAGGGCTTTAAATGCGCCGACGTCGATCCGCGCGGCGATGCCAGCTATATCAACTATATTTCGGACAAGGCGACGTCGGTCGGCGGCGGCGTGCTCGAGGCACTCGCTATGCTCACCGATGTCTTTAGAGGATAGAAGGCGGCAATGGAAAAGCTCGATGTGGTGAATGCGGCGCTTGCCGCCCTGCGTGCTGGCGAGACGTGCGAGCTCGTGGTCGTGGCCGGCGCGGCGGGGGCATCGCCGCGCGGCGTGGG